>NZ_JBHUUX010000101.1:0-13469 GCF_042670845.1 Promicromonospora sp. NPDC057138
CAGCCTGTCCGGGTCTCCCTGGCAACACCAGGGAGACCCGGACAGGCGCTCTACTTCGCGGACCGGGGTTAGCCGACCAGGCGGTCTACCGCCTCCGAGGACAGGATCTGGTCCACCGCCATGGCGCTCGCGCCCAGGACGCCGGCCTGCGTACCTGTCCGGGCCGTGACGATCCGGAGGTGCTGCGTCGCCAGCGGCAGGGACCGCTGGTAGACCACCTCGCGGATGCCGGCCACGATGTGCTCGCCCGCGTCGGCCAGGATGCCGCCGATGATGATCATGGACGGGTTGAGCAGGCTGACGCTCGTGGCGAGCACGGCGCCGATCTCCCGGCCCGCCTGGCGTACGGCCTGGCTCGCGGCGACGTCCCCTGCCCGGACCAGCGCGACGACGTCGGCGGGCGTGGCCGCACCCTCCAGCTTGTTGGCGACTGCCAGGCCGCTCGCAATCGCCTCGAGGCAGCCGATGTTGCCGCACCGGCACACGACGTCGGTGACGCCCGGCACCGCGACGTGCCCGATGTCGCCCGCGGAGCCCTGGGCGCCGCGCCTCAGGGCCCCGTCGGCGATGATGCCCGCGCCGATGCCGGTGGCGACCTTGACGAACAGCAGGTCCGCGACGTCGGGCCAGGCGGCGCGGTGCTCGCCGAGGGCCATGATGTTGACGTCGTTGTCCACGAGGACGGGCGCGTGGAACCGCGCGCCGAGGATGGCGGGCACGTCGGCGTTGTCCCAGCCGGGCATGATCGGCGGGTTGTTCGGCTTGCCGGTGGCGTGCTCCACGGGTCCCGGCAGGCCGACGCCGACCCCCGCGAGCTCGCCGGGGGACCGGCCGGCCTCGCGCAGCAGCTCGGCGCCGGTCTCGGCCACGCGGTCGAGCACCGCGTCGGGCCCGTCGGTGATCAGCAGCGGCAGCTCGCGCTGCGCCAGGATGGTGGAGGCGAGGTCGGTCAGGGCGAGCCGCGCGTGCGTCGCGCCGAGGTCCACACCGAGCACCACCCGGGCGGACGGCGCGAACGCAAAGGTCGCGGGCGGGCGCCCGCCGGTCGACGTCGCCTCGCCCGCCGGGGCGATGAGGCCCGCCGCCATGAGCAGGTCGATGCGCGCCGCGACCGTCGACCGGGCTTGCCCCGTGACGGCCGCCAGATCGGCCCGGGTACGGGGCCGCCCGTCGCGCAGGAGCTGGAACATGTCCCCCGCTCCGGAGACCTTCGGTACCTGCTGGGCCACGTCCCGTGCCACTTCCACCATGCCTCTAGTCAATCATGGTCAACAAGGTCGCGACTTTTGCTTGACCATCGCCAAAAGTCCATCTACGTTCGATGCATGGTCGACGTGGACCCACAACCGACAGAGCAGCCGGCTGACCAGCCGGCCGAGCGGCCCCTGCTGCGCATGCGCGGCATCGTGAAGCAGTTTCCCGGCGCGCGGGCGCTCGACGGCGTGGACCTCGACGTCCGCCCCGGCGAGGTGCACTGCCTGCTGGGCCAGAACGGGGCGGGCAAGTCCACCCTGATCAAGATCCTGGCGGGGGCGCACCAGCCCACCGCGGGCGAGGTCCTGCTCGACGAGGAACCGGTGACCATCGCGGACCCGGTGGCGGCCCTCAAGCTCGGCATCGCGACGATCTACCAGGAGCTGGACGTCGTGGACGGCCTGACCGTCGCCGAGAACATCTACCTCGGGCACGAGCTCGCGCGGGGCGGCGTCACCCGCCGGTCCGACGCGACCCGGCGCACCCGCGAGATCCTGAAGCGGCTCGGCCACTCGGAGATCTCGCCGCACCGCGAGGTCGGCAGCCTGCCGGCCGCGGGCAAGCAGATCGTCTCGCTGGCCCGGGCGCTGTCGCGCGACGCGCGCGTCGTCGTCATGGACGAGCCGTCCGCCGTGCTGGACTCCGAGGAGGTTGGCAACCTGCACCGCATCGTGCGCGAGCTCACGGCCGACGGCGTCGCCGTCGTCTACATCTCGCACCGTCTGGAGGAGATCCGGCAGCTCGGCGACCGGATCACCGTGCTCAAGGACGGCCGCACGGTGGCGACGGGCCTGCCCGTCGCGGACACACCGACACGCGAACTGATCAAGCTCATGACCGGCCGGACCGTCGAGTACGCGTTCCCCGAGCGCCCCGGCGTCCCCGAGGACGCCGCTCCGATCCTGGAGGTCGAGGGCCTCGGGCTCGGCGACGTCTTCCAGGACGTCTCGCTCACGGTCCGGGCCGGCGAGATCGTCGGCCTGGCGGGCCTGGTGGGCTCGGGCCGCTCCGAGATCCTGGAGACGATCTACGGAGCCCGGCGATCGACGTCGGGCAGCGTGCGGGTGGGTGGCAAGCGCCTGCGGTCCGGCGTCGACGCGGCGGTCGCCGCGGGCATGGGCCTGTGCCCCGAGGAGCGCAAGAGCCAGGGCCTGCTCCTGGACGAGCCCGTCTACCGCAACATCACCCTCTCCTCCTTCGCGCGCCTCGCCCACGGCGGCTGGCTCGACGAGCGGGCCGAGCGCGCCGCGGCGCGCGAGCAGGTCGAGGCCCTCGACCTGCGGCCGGCCTCCGTGGACCGCGACGCGCGCACGCTGTCCGGCGGCAACCAGCAGAAGGCGCTGCTCGCCCGCTGGCTCGTGCACGGCTGCCGCGTCCTCCTGCTCGACGAGCCCACCCGGGGCGTCGACGTCGGGGCGCGCGCCGAGATCTACGGCCTGATCCGTCGCCTGGCCGACGCCGGCACCGCCGTGGTCGTGGTCTCCAGCGAGATCCCCGAGGTGCTCGGGATGGCGGACCGGGTCCTGGTCATCTCCGACGGCCGGGCGGTCCACGAAGGCCCGGCCGACGACATCGACGAGCACCGTGTGCTCGACCTGGTCATGGAAGGAAGTGTCGCGTGAGCGGACAATCGGCCCTCAGGGGCCCGGCCCTGCGCATGGGTGGCCTCGTGTTCGCCCTCATCCTGCTCATCGTGGTGGGGGTGGTGACCGGCGGCGAACGGTTCGTGAGCTTCGGCAACCTCACCACGGTCCTGAGCCTCGCCGCGGTGATCGGCGTCGTGAGCATCGGCATGACGTTCGTCATCACGTCGGGTGGTATCGACCTCTCTGTCGGTTCCGTCGTCGGTCTCGCCTCGGTCTGGGCCTCGACGCTGTCGACCCAGTACATGGCCGAGGACTACGGCTGGTGGATCATCGTGGTCACCGCCCTGGCCGTGGGGCTCGTCGCGGGGCTGGTGAACGGCGCGCTGGTCGCGTACGGCAGGGCACCGGCGTTCATCGCGACCCTCGCCATGCTGACCGCTGCCCGTGGCCTCGCCGAGATCATCGCCGGACGGCGCACGCAGATCGTCACCGTGGAGCCTTTCTTCGACGTGTTCCAGGCCCGCCCGCTGGGCCTGCCGACGATCGTCTGGATCTTCGTCGTGGTCGCGGCTGCCGGCTGGTTCCTGCTGAACCGGACCACGTTCGGTCGCCGCACCGTCGCGGTGGGCGGCAACCCCGAGGCGTCCCGCCTGGCAGGCATCAAGATCAAGCGGCACACCCTGTACCTGTACGGGCTCTCCGGCCTGGCGGCGGGCATCGGCGGCGCGATGATCCTGGCCCGCACCACCGCCGGCTCCTCCACGAACGGACTGTTCTACGAGCTCGACGCCATCGCGGCGGTCGTCGTGGGCGGCACCCTGCTGGCCGGCGGCCGCGGCACCATCACCGGCACGGTCCTGGGCGTCCTGATCTTCTCGACGCTCACCAACGTCTTCGTCATCAACAACATCGACAGCTCGGTCCAGGCGATCGCCAAGGGCGCGATCATCGTGGCCGCCGTGCTGGTGCAGCAGTGGTTCGCCTCGCGCGAGAGGGCGACGAGCACATGAGCTCGCCGTCACCCGGGCGCCTGCGAAACCGCCGGCACGTACCCAACCCAGAAGAGCTCAACCCCGGATCAAGGGAGATCACGATGACCTCGTCCACAGCAGTTCGTACGCGCCGGGTCTCCGGCGCCGTCGTCGCCGCGGCGTGCGCCGCGCTCGTCGTCGCAGGCTGTACCAGCAACGAGCCCCGCGACGAGGAGGCGGCCGAGACCGGTCCCGTCACGGTGACCGAGAACGACGAGCCCGGCGACGAGGTGGTCATCGGGTTCTCCGCCCCGGCCGCCGACCACGGCTGGATGGGCGCCATCACCAGCGCGGCCAAGGCCGAGGCCGAGAAGTACGACGACGTGACGCTCCAGGTCGCCGAGGGGACCAACGACGTCAACGTGCAGATCAGCCAGATCGAGGGCTTCATCGATCAGAAGGTCGACGCGATAGTGCTGCTGCCGTTCGACGGCGCCGCGCTCACCGACGTGGCGCTCGACGCCATGGAGGCCGGGATCCCCGTCATCAACGTGGACCGCGAGTTCTCCAGCCCGTTCGCCGCCCGCTCCACGGTGCTGGGCGACAACTACGGCATGGGCGTGAGCGCGGGCACCTACATCTGCGAGCAGCTCGGCGACAACCCGGACGCCGTGGTCGCGGAGATCGCCGGCATCGACTCGCTGCCGCTGACGCAGGACCGCAGCGAGGGCTTCAAGGACGCCCTCGACGACTGCGGCCTGGACGTCGACGCGCGCGTCGCCGCCGACTTCACGGTCGAGGGCGGCGAGGAGCAGACGGCGAACCTGCTGTCCGCGGAGCCCAAGATCGACGCCATCTGGAACCACGACGACGACCAGGGCGTCGGCGTGCTGGCCGCCATCGAGAACGCGGGCCGCGACGAGTTCTTCCTGGTGGGCGGCGCGGGCTCGGCCAACATGATGCGCGAGATCCAGGACCCGGACAGCGTCGTCAAGGCGACCGTCATCTACCCCTCGACCCAGGCTGCCGACGGCGTCAAGCTCGCCCGGCTGGTCGCGCAGAACAAGACGGTGAGCGACCTCGCGTCCATCGGTGTGCCGCGCGAGGTCCAGCTCTACGCGCCGGTCGTCACGGCGGACAACGTCGAGGAGTACCTGCCCATCGGCTTCGAGTCCTGACGGCATGACGGATCGGACGACGCCCGCTCGGGCGCACAGCACGGCGGCAATACGACAGTTGGGGGGAGGCGCGGCATGAGCAGCGTTGAGAGCGAGCTCGGGGTCGGCATGGTCGGCTACGCGTTCATGGGGGCGGCACACTCGCAGGCCTGGCGCACGGCGCCGCGGTTCTTCGACCTGGCGCTCGCGCCGCGCATGCGTGCGGTGGCGGGCCGGGACGAGGCCGCGGTCCGGGCAGCGGCCGACAAGCTGGGCTGGGACGAGGCGGTGGTCGGCTGGCGCGACCTGCTGGCGCGGGACGACATCGGCCTGGTCGACGTCTGCACGCCGGGCGACACGCACGCCGAGATAGCGGTGGCCGCCCTGGAGGCGGGCAAGCACGTCCTGTGCGAGAAGCCGCTGGCCAACAGCGTGGCCGAGGCGGAGGTGATGGTTGCCGCCGCCGACGCCGCCGCGGAGCGGGGCGTGCGCGCGATGGTGGGCTTCACCTACCGTCGTGTTCCCGCGATCGCCCTGGCCCGGCAGCTCGTCGAGCAGGGCCGGATCGGGCAGGTGCGGCACGTGCGCGCGCAGTACCTCCAGGACTGGATCGCCGACCCGCAGGCGCCGATGTCGTGGCGCCTCGACAAGCAGAAGGCGGGCTCGGGCGCGCTGGGCGACATCGGCGCGCACGTCGTCGACCTCGCGCAGTACGTCACGGGCGAGTCGCTCACCGGGGTGACCGGCCTGCTCGAGACCTTCGTGCACGAGCGCCCGGAGGCGGCCTCGTCGGGGAGCCTGTCGGGCGTGGCCGACACCAGCCGCATGGGCAAGGTCACGGTGGACGACGCCGCGGTGTTCCTCGGGCGGCTGTCCGGCGGCGGGCTGGCGACCTTCGAGGCGACCCGGTTCGCCTGGGGCCGCAAGAACGCGATCCGGCTGGAGGTCAACGGCTCGAAGGGCTCGGTGGCCTTCGACTTCGAGGACATGAACCTCCTGCACTTCTTCGACGCGTCGGACGAGCCGACGACGGCGGGCTTCCGCCGGATCATCGTGACCGAGCCGGAGCACCCGTACGGCGGCCACTGGTGGCCGCCGGGGCACGGCCTCGGGTACGAGCACGCGTTCACGCACCAGGTCGTCGACCTGATCGGGGATCTGGCCGCCGGGCGGCAGCCGACGCCGTCCTTCCGCGACGGCCTGGCGGTCCAGCGGGTGCTGGACGCCGTCGAGCGCAGCGCCGCGGACGGCGGGGGGTGGGTGTCGCTGACCTGAGCCGCGAGAGGCACTGTCTGACCCGACTCGATGAGGAGCTCCAGGTGAGAAACGTGCAACGAACCCGCCGCATGCTGCGGGCGGTGGTCGCGGCAGCAGCCGCGACCACCCTCGGTGTCCCGGCAGCGCTGGCGTCCGCGGTCGAACCGCCGGCGACCCCCGCGCACGACGTGGCGGCCGGCGTGGCCGACCGACCGGCGAGCAAGCCCGACAAGCCATCGAAGCCCGAGAAGCCAGAGAAGCCAGACAAGCCTGACAAGGCCGAGCCCTTCGACGCCCTCGTCTTCTCGAAGACGGCGGCGTTCCGCCACGGCTCGATCCCCGCGGGCATCGCCGCGATCACGCAGCTCGGCGCGGCGAACGACTTCACGGTCACCGCCACCGAGGACGCGAGCGCCTTCTCCGACGAGGGGCTGGCCGACTACGAGGTCGTCATCTTCCTGTCCACGACCGGCGACGTGCTCGACGCCGGCCAGCAGGCGGCGTTCGAGCGGTACATCCAGGCCGGCGGCGGCTACGCGGGCATCCACGCGGCGTCGGACACGGAGTACGACTGGCCCTGGTACGGGGAGCTCGTGGGTGCGTACTTCGCCAACCACCCGGCGATCCAGGACGCGACGATCGACGTCGAGGACCACGCGCACGCCTCGACCGCCCACCTTCCGGACCGCTGGGACCGGAACGACGAGTGGTACAACTTCCGGTCGAACCCGCGCGGCACCGTGCACGTCCTGGCCAGCCTCGACGAGGACAGCTACGACCCGGGCTCGGGCGCCATGGGCGCCGACCACCCGACCGCGTGGTGCCAGACGTACGACGGCGGCAGGTCCTGGTACACGGGCGGCGGCCACACCGACGGGTCGTACGCGGAGCCGGAGTTCCTGACGCACCTGCTCGGCGGGATCCAGACCGCGGCGGGCGTCGTCGACTCCGACTGCAACGCCGCGCAGTCCAACGTGAACTGGCTCGACTTCGTGGGTGATGGCGTGGCGTACCGCCCGCCGTCGTCCTGATACGTGGGCGGGCGGGCACCCAGCCCGCCCCGCACCGCAGGTCCCGGCACCAACGACGGAGGAAAAGATGGCACGACCGATCACCCTGTTCACCGGCCAGTGGGCCGACCTGCCGCTCGAGGAGGTGGCACGCCTCGCCGCCTCGTGGGGCTACGACGGCCTCGAGCTGGCCTGCTGGGGCGACCACCTCGACCCGTGGCGCTGGGACGACGACGAGTACGTAGCCGGGCGCCTCGACCTGCTGGAGCGGCACGGCCTGAAGGTGTGGGCGATCTCGAACCACCTCAAGGGCCAGGCCGTCTGCGACGACCCGATCGACCAGCGGCATCGCGACATCGTCTCGGACCGGGTGTGGGGCGACGGCGACCCGGAGGGCGTGCGGCAGCGTGCCGCCGAGGAGATGAAGAACACCGCGCGCCTCGCCGCGAAGCTCGGTGTCAAGACGGTCATCGGGTTCACCGGCTCCGCGATCTGGAAGTACGTGGCAATGTTCCCGCCCGTGACCGACGCCGCCGTCGAGGCCGGATACCAGGACTTCGCCGACCGCTGGAACCCGATCCTCGACGTCTTCGACGAGGTGGGGGTCAAGTTCGCCCACGAGGTGCACCCGAGCGAGATCGCCTACGACTACTGGACCACCGTCCGCACGCTGGAGGCGATCGGCCACCGCGAGACGTTCGGCCTGAACTGGGACCCGAGCCACATGGTGTGGCAGGACCTGGACCCGGTCAGCTTCCTCTGGGACTTCAAGGACCGGATCTACCACGTGGACTGCAAGGACACGAAGAAGCGCATGACGAACGGCCGCAACGGCCGCATGAGCTCGCACCTGCCATGGGCGGACCCCCGCCGCGGCTGGGACTTCGTGTCGACCGGGCACGGCGACGTCCCGTGGGAGGACGCCTTCCGCATGCTCAACACGATCGGCTACGACGGCCCGATCTCCGTGGAGTGGGAGGACGCCGGCATGGACCGCCTCGTCGGCGCACCGGAGGCGCTCGAGTTCGTGCGCTCGCACGCATTCGACGCGCCGGACTCGGCGTTCGACGCCGCGTTCTCGACCCGCTGACGCCGTCGACGACGCGCCGACAGGACTGACAGGGAGGTACGACCAGCAACGACCAGGTACCCGGCGTCGCAGCACGACGCCGAAGAAGGATGAGGACCGGGCCCCGGACGAATGGGATGCGCACGAGGCCCGGCCGGCGTGACGAACTCGATGAGGAGCTGCATCACGTATGAAGACTATCCACACGCGCGCTCACGCGCGGCGAAAGAAGACGCTCGCGGCGCTCGCCGCGACCGCGCTGGTCGGTACGGCCCTCCTGGCCACGCCGACGGCGTCCGCCCACGAGGGCCACGCCGACGTCGACGAGGCCGCGGCCGCCGCCGACACCGACTGGGGCAACTACGAGAAGGTCCTGCTCACCAAGGACGTCGGCGAGCCGCTGGACATGGCGGTCCTGCCCGACCTGCGGGTGCTGCACACGGCCCGCAACGGCGACATCCGGGTGACCGACCCGGCGACGGGCGTCACCAAGGTCGTCAATACGCTCGACGTGTACAACAACTCCGAGGACGGCCTGCAGGGCATCGCCCTGGCGCCGGACTTCGCCACGACCGGTCACGTCTACCTCGTGTACGCGCCGCGGGACGCCGACGGCGACGGCACGGCGGACACGCCGTCGGGCAACGCGCCCAACACGCTGCCCGCGGGCGAGGACGCGAGCTACTGGGACAGGTGGCTGGGCGTGAACCGCCTGTCGCGGTTCACGTGGACGGGCGATGCTCTCGACCCGGCCTCCGAGCAGCCGATCCTGGACGTGACGACCCAGCGCGGCCAGTGCTGCCACGTCGGCGCGGACATCGACTTCGACGCCGAGGGCAACCTCTACCTGTCGACCGGCGACAACACCCCGGCCGGCACGCCGGGCGCCAACGGCTACGCCCCGAACAACGACGCCCCGAACATGAACCCGGGCTTCGACTCGCGCCGCGGCGCGGGCAACACGAACGACCTGCGGGGCAAGATCCTGCGGATCGCCGTGAAGGACGACATCCCGGCCGGCGCCCCGCCGGGCGAGGGCAGCACGTACGACGTCCCCGCCGGCAACCTGTTCGCCCCGGGCACCGAGGGCACGCGCCCCGAGATCTTCGTGATGGGCGTGCGCAACCCTTTCCGCATCGAGGTGGACCCGGAGACCAGCTCCCTGTCGTGGGGCGACTACGGGCCCGACGCCGCCGCGGCCGACCCCGACCGCGGGCCCATGGGCTACGTCGAGTGGAACGTCGTCGGCCTGGACGACCCGCACAACTCCGGCTGGCCGTACTGCCACGGCCCGAACGCCGCCTACAACGAGTGGAACTTCGAGACCGCCACCCCGCGCGAGTTCTTCGACTGCGCCGCGCCGCAGAACAACTCGCGCTGGAACACCGGCCTGACCGACCTCCCGCCGGCCCGGGCGGCGACCGTCTACTACGGGGACCAGCCCGGTCAGCAGCCGCGCGACGAGCTCGTGAACTTCGGCTCCGGCACCGGCCAGGCGCCCATGGGCGGCCCGGTCTACCACTACGACGCCGACAGCACGGCCGTGGGCAAGTTCCCGCAGTACTGGGACGGCAAGGCGTTCTTGGGCGAGTTCTCCCAGGACTACTACGCGGCGTTCACCGTGGACTGGTCCACGCATCAGGTCGGTGAGATCGAGAACTTCTTCCCGAATGCCGCACTGCAGGACGCCGGCATGCCGATCAACGACAACCCGATGGACCTCGAGTTCGGTCCCGACGGCTCCCTCTACGTGCTCGAGTACGGCGACGGCTTCTTCCGGGCCAACCCGGACGCCGGCCTCTACCGGATCGACTACGCCGAGGGGAACAAGGCGCCGCAGGCGAAGTTCACGGCCACCCCGAGGTCGTCGTCGGAGGCGCCCCTGGAGGTCGCGTTCGACGCGACAGCGTCGAGCGACCCGGACGGCGACCCGCTCACCTACGAGTGGGACGTCGACGGGGACGGCACGTTCGACCTGACCGGCCCTGAGGTCACCCACACCTACACGGAGATCGACCTCTACACCGCCCGCCTGCGGGTCACCGACGGCCGCGGGAAGCGCACGCTCACGTCGACGACGATCAGCGTCGGCAACCAAGCACCCGAGATCGCCGTCGACCAGCCGGCCGACGGCGGCTTCTTCCAGTGGGGTGACGAGGTCCCGTTCCGGGTATCCACCAACGACGCCGAGGACGGCACCGAGACCGCCTGCGGCCGGGTCTCCTGGTCCTACGGCCTCGGCCACGACCAGCACGCCCACCCCGAGGTCTCGGGCACGGGCTGCACCGGCGTCTTCCCGACCGACCCCAACTCCCCGGAGCACGGCGCGGGCGCGAACCTGTACGGCGCGGTGGTCATCACCTACACCGACAACGGGGCCAACGGCCTGCCGCCCGCCGCGGGCGAGGCCACGCTGCGCCTGAACCCCAAGCGGCAGCAGGCCGAGCACCTGACCGTCGACGGCGCCGAGGTGGTCCAGGACGACTCGGCCTCGGCCGGCGCGTACGTGGCAGGCCTGGGCAAGGGCGACTCGCTCGCCATGGAGCGCGTCAGCCTGTCCGGCATCGACGGCGCCACCGCGACCGTACGGGGCAAGGGCACGCTCCAGCTCCGCTGGGGCTCGCCCACCGCGAAGCCGTTCGCCACCGCCAAGGTGACCGGTGGGACCTGGCAGGACGTCGACCTGACGTTCGGCGACCGGGAGGGCACCGGGGTGCTCTACGTCACCGCCACCGGATCGCTCGGCGTCGACGTCGTGACGATGACCGGCGAGGGCGTCGGTACGCCCCCGGCGGCCGCACAGAACTCGACCGGCCCGTCCGGGGCCGCCTCGACCGAAGGAGAGCAGTGATGGAATCACGCACTGACGTCAACCGCAGGAACTTCCTGAGGCTGGCCGGCGGCACCGTGGCCGTGGGTGCGGCGGCGCTGGCCGGCGCGGGCCTCGCGGGCAGCGCCGCGGCCTCGACCCTCGCACCGACGACGGCGGGCGCGACCGCCGCCCGCGGCCGCGTGCTCGTACCGCCGGGCAACATCGGCATCCAGCTGTACTCGATCCGGGACAAGGTGTCCTCGCTCGGCTTCCGCACCGTGTTCGAGCGACTCTCGGCCATGGGGTACGCCGAGGTCGAGTTCGCCGGGTACACCCAGGGCCAGGTCGGGGCGATCACGCCCCAGGAGCTCGGGCAGCTCCTCGACGACAACGGCCTGCGCGCCGTCGGGTCCCACCGCGGCATCGCGGACTTCGCGAACAACATGGAGCAGGAGCTCGACATCGCCCAGACCCTGGGCACGGAGCACATCGGAACGGCGCAGGCGCCCACGGACATCCGCACGGTCGACGGCTACCTCGCCGCGGCCGAGCAGTTCAACGGGTTCGGGGCGGCGGTGTCGGCCCGCGGGCTGAAGTTCTACCAGCACAACCACGACGGGGAGTTCGGCTTCGCCACCGACGACCCGGCCGTGCGCCTCTACGACGTCTTCTACGACAACACCGACCCCACGACGGTGTACCTGGAGATGGACGTCTTCTGGGCCTTCGTCGGCCAGCACCGGTACCCCGGCTTCGAGCCGGTGGACTACATCAAGCGCAACCCGGACCGCTACCCGCTCCTGCACCTCAAGGACGGAAAGGTGAACCCGGAGAACTCCGCGGGCTACGACATGGTGGAGTTCGGGATCGGCGACCTGCCGTACACCGAGTTCCTGTCGGCGCTCGCGGGCGGGGGCAGGCGGCACGGCATCTGGGAGCAGGACAACGCCGCGCAGGTGCCGGCCCCCGGGTTCCCGGCGGACTCGTTCGGGAACGCCGAGCGGTCGTACGTCGAGGTCCGGTCGCTGCGTCGCCGCTGAGCGGGCTGAGCTGCTGGGTGGTTGCGTGAGTGGTGTGGCCGACGCCGTCCGGCGTCGGCCACACCCTTCTCGTCGAGCCCTTCGGTCTAGGACCGGGTGCGGAGGAGCACCACGTCGTCATGCTCGCGGCCGCCCACGACGTAGGTGCGCTTGCCGATCACCTCGAAGCCGCTCTTGCGGTAGAAGGCCTGAGCGCGCCGATTGATCGCGTTGGTCGCGAGCCAGAACGGCAGGCTCGGGCCGAGCTCGGCAGCGGCGGCGGACGCTGCCCGGATGAGCTCGCCCGCGACGCCGCTGCCCTGCACGTCGGGCTGGACGTAGATCTTGGAGAGCTCGACGTAGGGCGCCTCGCGCCCGCTCGCCCCGCGGACGGCGTCGGCCTCGGCCGCGCCCTCGGGCCTCCCGAGGATGAGAAGTGCATAGCCGAGCAGGCGGGTGCCGTCGTCGTACACGAGGAGGGTGTGCTGGTCGCTCGCGGCCCACTCGCGGAAGCGTGCGGGGGTCAGCTTCTGCGCGATGTGCGTGGCCATCTCCGACCGCGACGCCTCGGGAGGGCAGGCGAGGGGAAAGGTGAGCGCGGCGAGCCACGCGGCCTCGGCCGCGTCGTCAAGGGTCGCGCGGCGGACGACTCCCGTGCGCGGCGCGGCCATGTCCGGTGCGTCGTCCTGCGCCGCGCTCGGTGCCGCGCTCGGCGGGGTGCTCTGTGCGGAGGGTGTCTCGATGTCGGCGGGGGACGCCGCCGTGGGCTCGGATGTCACGATCCGAACGTAGTACGGGCCACCGACACGTGAACTAGGGCGGCTGACGGAAAATGCCGGTGCGGGACCGGGTAACGGGCGGTCGGCGGGATACACCGGAGGGGTACCGTCGTGCCGCTGGCGTGGCCCCCGTCACAAGCACTGCTCGACATCGCGTCACGACATGTTAAAAACAGGTGCTGACCTGCGGAAACATGGTGTGCCGCAGGCCACTCCGAGCGAAGTGGCGTCAACGCGGGAACGTGTGTAATGTTCTCCAGGTCAGCCCGCCGGGCAGACGGACACCAGCCGGAAACGGACTGAGTGGCCGCGCCGGGGTTGAAACCACATCGCAAGGCTCAGGGTGGCTTCGTGCCCCCTGAAACGGGATGTGGTGCCGAATTCGGCAGGCGGAGGCAATTCCTTCCGGTTCATGAGAACTGAAGCGAATTTGATCGGCCGAAAGAATCTGGTAAGTTTAAGGAACTGCCCCGGGCAGGGAAGTGATCGGAATGATTGCGACTCTGACGGTGTGCGTCGGTTGTTTGAGAACTCAACAGTGTGCTTGATAGTCAA
>NZ_JBHUUX010000102.1:0-13383 GCF_042670845.1 Promicromonospora sp. NPDC057138
CTCGACCACCGGTGGTCGAGCCTGTCGAGACCGCTTTGTTGTGCGGTTCGGGTGCAAGGATGCCGGCGTTCGCGACAGAGTGGGGGCGTGGACGACAGCCCCGGCGCCCCCCACGAGCCGCCGCACGACAGGCCTTCGCACGACGAAGCCTGGTTCAGCGCGCTCTTCGACGCGCACTCGCGCGCCCTGTACTCGTACTTCGTCCGTCGGCTGCCCGACGGCGGCCGCGCCTCCGACGCCGAGGACCTCGCCGCCGAGGTGCTCGCCACGGCGTGGCGCCGCCGCGGCGACGTGCCGGACGGCGCGGAGCTGCCGTGGCTGTACCGCACGGCCGGCTACGTGCTGGCGAACCACCGGCGCAAGATGCGGGCGCTGCCCGTCGCCGTCGTCCCGGACGAGCCGGACGACGTCGACCCCGCGACGTTCGCCGCCGTCGACGACGCGGTACGCAGCGTGCTGGCCCGGCTGTCGCCGCGCGACCGGCGCATCCTGCTGCTGGTCGCCTGGGACGGGCTGTCCGGCGACGATCTGGCCCAGGTGCTGGGCGTCTCGCGCGGCGGCGCCGACGCGGCGCTGTCCCGTGCCCGGGCCCGCCTTCGCGACGCGTGGGACGCCCACGAGCAAGCGGTGGACGCATGAGCACATGTAGAGGGTGTGCGCGGCGGGCAGCCGGGCACGGCACGCGGCTCGGAACCGGGCACGGCACGAGGCACGGCGCGGGGTACGGCAAGGAGGGACAGCGATGAACGAGCACGAGCGACTGGGGGACCCGGCGTTCGACCGCCTGGTGGCGGCGGACCCCGCCAAGCGTGCGCCCGAACCGGTCCAGGGCGTGCTCCGGGCCAAGGTGGACGCGCTGATCGCCGAGCAGACCGAGCATGGGCCGGCCGGCGGTGCCGAGCACGAGGGCGCCCGGCGCGAGTCCGGTGGGTCCGCCGAGCCCGCCGGCCGCGCGGGGTCCGTCGGGCCTGGGCAGGCGGACGAGCTCGCGCTGCGGCGGCACCGCCGTCGGACGCCATGGCTGGTCGCGGCCGCCGTGGCCGGCATCGTCGCGGCGGGCGGAGGCGGCTACGTGGCCGGGGAGTCGGGGCTGGCGATCACGTCGCTGGCGGACACGGCGCCCGAGAGCGGGGCCGACGCGCCGTCGGTGGTCATGGGTGCGCCGGACGCGACCGAGCTCGATGGCCAAGCCGAGTCCGGCTCCGAGGACAACGGCGCAGCCACCTCCGAAGGCCTTGTGCCGCTCCACGCCACCGGCGACCTGCCGACGGCGACCGGGCTCGTGTTCCACGCGGGCGCAGCGCTGTCGGACGCGCCCAGGACGGGGGAGGTGCGCGTCGCCGGGACGTCCGGCGCGAGCCTCGGCTCGTACCCGGTGGTCAGCGAGGTGGAGGCCGTCGAACGGCTGGGCGACCCGCGGTTCGCGGGCGCGGTGCTGGGCTGGTCCCGGCAGGACTCGTCGCGCGAAGCCCCGGAAGCCAGGACCACGCCCGTCCCAGGCGGGCCGGTGGCGTGGCCCGTCGAGGACGTGACCATCGTCTCGGCGACCCTCACCGAGGCGCGCTACACGCTGTCCGACGAGTCGGTGCTGCTCGTCCCCGCCTACGACCTCACCGATGACGAGGGCAGCACGTGGACCGTCATGGCCGTCGCCGAGGAGCTGCTCGACTTCGCACCGTGACGCGACCACCCGGCGGGCGTCGTAGTGTCGGGCACGCAGGAATCCCGAACTTCACAAGGAGTGCAACCATGGCAACACGTACCGCCCGCACCGCTTGGAACGGCACCTTCACGGAGGGGTCTGGTCAGGTCGAGCTGTCGTCGTCGGGCGTGGGGACGTTCGACGTGTCCTGGCCGGCGCGCACGCGCGACGAAGCCGCGGGCGTCACGAGCCCCGAGGAGCTCCTCGCGGCCGCGCACTCGTCGTGCTACACGATGGCGTTCACGAACGAGCTGGGCCAGGCCGGCGGCACGCCGGAGCAGATCGAGGTCACCGCCGACGTGACTCTCGGCCCGGACCCGGCAGGCGGCGTCCGCGTCACCAAGAGCGCGCTGACCGTGCGCGGGTTCGCGACCGGCATCGACGAGGCCGGCTTCAAGGCCGCTGCCGAGGCCGCCAAGCTCGGCTGCCCGATCTCGAAGGCCCTCACGGGCGTAGACCAGATCACGCTGAACGTCACCTTCGAGTCCTGACCCCTCAGTTGAGTGCTGGGTATTTGCGGGATTCGCAGCCGATAACCCGCAAATACCCAGCACTCAACGACAGGTCGGACAGGTGTGCGGTTCGCCGCCCGGGGGTGCGAGAATCGCGAGGTGCCATTGCAGACTCCCGACACCCCGTCCCGGAACGGTATGAGCGACGACCGCCTTGCGCACGGCTCGACGGGCCACACCGCTGACGACGCCGAGGCCGCCCGCGCCGCGCGCGAGAAGGCCGAGGCACGCGCCGCCGAGGACGCGGAACGCCGCCTCGCCGAGAGCGAGGAGCGGCGCAAGGCCGCGCGCCGGGAGGCGGACCACGCCGCCGAGGCCGCGCGCGAGGCGGTGGCCGACGCGCTGCGGACCGCCATGGCCGGCGTCGTCGACACCAGCACGCGCCGCCGCGCCGAGTACTCCACCGACGCGTCCAACTATCGCGTGGTCCCGGAGGGCGTGCTCTTCCCGGAGACCACCGACGACGTCCTCGCGGCGCTCCAGGTGCTCCGCGAGCTCAAGATCCCGATCACGGCGCGCGGCGCCGGCACGTCGGTGGCCGGCAACTCGGTGGGGCCCGGCGTCGTGCTCGACCTGGGGCGGAACCTCAACCGGGTGCTGAGCATCGACCCGGAGCGCCGCACGGCGCGGGTCCAGCCGGGCACGATCATGTCCACCCTCCAGGCGGAGGCCAAGGTCCACGGACTGCGCTTCGGGCCGGACCCGAGCACGCAGAACCGCGCGACGCTCGGCGGCATGATCGGCAACAACGCGTGCGGCCCGCACGCCGTCGCGTACGGGCGCACCGCCGACAACGTGGTCTCGCTCGACGTGATCGACGGCGCCGGACGGCGGTTCACCGCGGGCTCCGGCGATCCCGAGTTCGCGAGCGTGCCCGGCCTCAAGGAGCTGGTCCGGGACAATCTCGCGCTGATCCGCACGGAGTTCGGGCGGTTCGGGCGCCAGGTGTCGGGCTACTCGCTGGAGCACCTCCTGCCCGAGAACGGCTCGAATCTCGCCCGCGCCCTCGTGGGCACCGAGGGCACGCTCGTCACGGTCCTGGAGGCCGAGCTCAACCTGGTGGAGACGCCGGGCGCGCCCACGCTCGTCGTCCTCGGCTACCCCGACATGGCCACAGCAGCCGACGACGTGCCCCGGCTCCTGGACCACAAGCCGCTCGCGATCGAGGGGCTGGACGCCCGCCTGGTCGACGTCGTGCGGCGCGCCAAGGGCGCCGAGTCCGTCCCGGCCCTGCCCGAAGGCGCTGGCTGGCTCATGATCGAGGTCGGCGGCTCGTCGCAGGCCGAGGCCCTGGGCCGCGCGGACGCGATAGTCGCGGCGTCGACGGCGCTGGACTCCGTGGTCCTGCCCGCGGGTTCGGACGCCACCAAGATGTGGCAGATCCGTGCCGACGGCGCCGGGCTCGCCGGTCGTACGCCCGCCGGGGAGCAGGCGTGGCCCGGCTGGGAGGACTCCGCGGTGCCGCCCGAGAAGCTGGGGCCGTACCTGCGCGACCTGCAGGCGCTCATGGACCGGTACGGCGTCGACGGCCTGCCGTACGGGCACTTCGGCGACGGGTGCGTGCACCTCCGGATCGACATCCCGCTGGAGACCTCGGGGTCGGTGCTGCGGACCTTCATGATCGAGGCGGCGGAGCTCGTCGCCAGCTACGGCGGGTCGCTGTCCGGCGAGCACGGCGACGGCCGCGCCCGGTCCGAGCTGCTGCCGCTCATCTACTCGCCCGAGGCGATAGCGCTGATGGAGCGGTTCAAGGCCCTGTTCGACCCGAAGGACCTGCTCAACCCGGGCGTCGTCGTGCGGCCGCGGGCCGTCGACGTCGACCTCCGGCGCCCTCAGGCGGCCCCCGTGCGCGCCAAGCTTCCGCTCGTCGGCAAGGGCTCGGGGCACGGCGTCCGCCGCAAGTCCGGGTATGAGGGGTTCTCGTTCGCGCACGACCACAACGACCTGTCGACGGCGGTGCACCGCTGCGTGGGCGTGGGCAAGTGCCGGGCCGACACCTCGGCGTCGGGCGGCTTCATGTGCCCCAGCTACCAGGCCACGAAGGACGAGAAGGACGTGACCCGCGGGCGCGCCCGCGTGCTGCAGGAGGCGGTGAACGGGACGCTCGTCGGGGGACTGTCCGCGCCCGAGGTGCGGGAGTCGCTGGACCTGTGCCTGTCCTGCAAGGCGTGCTCGAGCGACTGCCCGGCCGGCGTCGACATGGCGCAGTACAAGTCGGAGGTCCTGTACCGGACCTACCGCGGCAAGCTGCGCCCCGTCGACCACTACGCCCTGGGCTGGCTGCCGCGCTGGGCCCGGCTCGCCGGCGCCGTCCCCGAGCTGGTCAACCGCCTGCTGGGCGTGAAGTGGATCGGCAAGGCGGTGCTGTGGGCGGGCGGCATGGATACCCGCCGCTCGATGCCGAAGTTCGCCGAGGTCCCGTTCCGGCAGTGGTGGGCGCGCGGCGGCGCGACGCACGGCGTGCCCGGGCTGCGCGTGATCTCGGAGCCCGGCCTCGGCGTGCCGGGGCGCGAGGGCCCGACGGCGGCCCGGCTCGCGACCAAGCCCAAGGTCGTGCTCTGGACGGACTCGTTCAGCGACGCGCTCTCGCCCTCGGTGCCGCAGGCGGCGCTGAAGGTGCTGACCTCCGCCGGGTTCGACGTCATCGTGCCCGACGAGCAGGCGTGCTGCGGCTTGACCTGGATCTCGACGGGCCAGCTCGACGGCGCCCGGCGCCGCCTGCTCAAGCTGCTGGAGGTGCTCGGGCCGTACGCCGTGAACGGCATCCCGATCATGGGGCTGGAGCCGTCCTGCACGGCGGTGCTGCGCTCCGACCTGCTCGACCTGTTCCCGGACGACCCGCGCGCCCAGGCCGTCGCGCGCATGACGCGGACGGCGGCCGAGCTGCTGACCTCTGACGACGTGCCGGACGAGTGGGAGATGCCCTCCCTGGCGGACGTGTCCGCCGTCGTGCAGCCGCACTGCCACCAGCACTCGGTGATGGGCTACGAGGCCGACCAGAACCTGCTCGAGAAGGGCGGCGCGCAGATCGAGGTCCTCGCGGGCTGCTGCGGCCTGGCCGGCAACTTCGGGATGCAGAAGGGGCACTACGAGACGTCGGTGGCGGTCGCGGAGAACGCGCTGCTGCCCGCGCTGCGTGACGCCGCCCCCGGGACCACGTACCTGGCCGACGGCTTCTCCTGCCGCACCCAGGCGCTGGACCTCATGGGCGTGGAGGGCAAGTCGCTGCTGGAGGTCATCGCGGACCGCCTGTAGGGGCGGTCAGCGCCGGTGAAGCTTGCCGACCTTGGTCGTGATGAGCTCGCGGATCGCAGCGTGGTCCTCGAGCGGGAAAGCGCTCTTCGGAAAGATGCACACCGCCGTCGTCCCGCCCAGCCGGATGACGAGGTGGAAAGCCGAGCCGGTCTCGACCGCCTTCCTGACCAGCGGCCACGTGTACGACGTCGAGGCTTCGGTCCCGGTGTACGCAATGTGTTCGGTGTCCAGCCGGAGCCGGTAGCCGTCCGACAGCGCGGTCCGCCAGTGATGCCAGGCAAGCAGATCAGGGACGAACCCGAGCAGGAAGCTCAGCACGATGATCGGCAGCCATATCGTGGTAGCCACGTACTCGGTCCCGGTGGACTCGACGTGGATGATGGTCAGCACGGTGGAGGCGATCACGATGATCACGGACAGCCAGCGGATCGCCTTGGTCGTGGGCAGCAGCCCCAGGCCCTCGCGGTAGTTCGACATCGTCAAGTGCAGCTCGGCCTCGAAGACGCGCTGGGCCGAGACGTCGGCGGTTGGTTCGCTCACGCCTGGATCCTGGCACGGCTCGCGCGCCGGGAACCGCCGTCGGGCAGGAATACCCGGGTGAATCGGCCTACTCCAGCCACTCCGTCTCGAACCGGTCGTTCGCGTGGATGTGGACCGCCTCGTAGAGGTCCGCGCCGAGGGTCCGGAACTTGTGCGGCACCATCGCCTGGACCACGAGGATCTCGCCGCCCCCGGCCTCGAACTCCCGGCCGTCCACGGTGAACAGCGCCCGGCCGGACCGGATCACGAAGGTCTCGGAGTAGGGGTGCCGGTGCAGGCGGGGGCCCGTGCCGTCCTGGGCCACCCGCTCGAAGATGATGGAGACCTCGGAACCGTGGAGGTACCCCTCGAAGTTGCCGTGCGGCAGCGTTGCCTGCTCGATCGCCTGAAGAGTCATGCATTCCAGACTGGCGCGCGCACCGCCGTCGGGCAACGGGATTCGCCGACGCCCGAAGGGCGGGCGGGAAGCGCAAGTGGGGGACTATGCACGCATGGAATTCCAGGACGTCGTCCGCAAGCGGCGGATGCACCGCAAGTTCACCGACGAGCCCGTGCCCGCCGAGGCGGTCGAGCGCATCACCCGCAACGCCGTCCGCGCCCCGAGCGCGGGGTTCAGCCAGGGCTGGGCGTTCGTGGTGCTGGAGACCGCCGAGGACCGGGACCGCTTCTGGGCGGCGTCCACGCCCCAGGCGGCGGAGCGCTCGGGGCGCGACATGTCGGCCTGGCTCGCCGGGATGCGGACCGCGCAGGTGATCGTGCTGGCGCTCGCGTCCAAGGCCGCCTACCTGGAGCGGTACGCCGAGCAGGACAAGGGCTGGACGGACCTCGACGAGGCCCGCTGGCCAGTTCCGTTCTGGCACATCGACGTCGGCATGGCGTCGCTGCTCATGCTGCAGACCGCCGTCGACGAGGGGCTGGGCGCGTGCTTCTTCGGCGTCCCGCCGGAGCATGTGGGGGCGGTCCGGGCCGAGCTCGGCATCCCGGACGAGTTCGAGATCACCGGCGTCGTCGCCGTCGGGCATCCGGCCGACGGCGGCGCCAAAGGCTCGCCCACCCGCCGCAAGCGCAAGCCCCAGGAAGAGGTGATCCACCGAGGCGGCTGGTGAACAGGCTTGGCTGTGAGCGCGATCGTTGCGCCTAAAACCGGCGCGTAGTCGCAACGATCACGCCCACAACCAAGAAGGTCAGGCTGCGTCGAGGCGGGCTCGGGTCTCGTCGTCCAGGACCAGGTCCGCCGCGCCGAGGGCCTCGTCGAGCTGCGCCACACTGCTCGCCCCGAACACCGGGATCACCGGCACCTCGCCGCCCAGGAGCCAGGCGAGGGCCACCTGGTTCGGCGTCGCCCCGATCTCGGCGGCGACGGCGCGCAGCTCCGCGATCCGCGCGCGGGACCCCGCGTGGTCCGCCCCGTCCCGGAGCGGCTTGTCGTCCCGGGTGAACACGCCCTGGTGCAGCGGGGAGTACGCCATGACGGTGAGACCGGGGCGGTCGGCCGTGCCTGTGGACCGGGCATAGTCGAGCAGCTCGGGCGTCGCCCAGTTGCCCCGGATCGGCTGCGGCCGCGGGTACACGTAGCTGTAGCTCTGCTGCACCGCGCCGTACGGCGCGACGCCCAGCCGGGCAGCGGTCTCCCGCGCCTCGACCACCCGCCACAGCGCGACGTTGGAGATGCCCGGGATGCCGACCACCCCGTCGGAGACCAGCTTGCCGAACGCCCCGACCGTCTCCACCAGCGGCGTCTCCAGGTCGTCGACGTGCCCGTACAGCACGTCGATGTGGTCGACGCCGAGGTGGCGCAGGCTCTCGTGCGCCTCCCGGTCGATCGTCGAGGCGGACAGCCCCTGGTAGTTGGTGGGCGGCGTGTTCGACAGCGGCAGGCTCGGGTCCTTCTTCGCCGCGCCCAGCTTGGTCGCGATCCGCAGGCCGTCCCGGTTGCCCCGGGAGGCCAGCCAGCGCCCGAGCACGTCCTCGGAGTCGCGGCCGTAGCCGCCGACCCACGCGTTGTAGTTGTTGGCGGTGTCGAGGAACGTGCCACCGGCCTCGACGAACCGGTCCAGGATCGCGAACGACGTCTCCTCGTCGGTCCGCGTGCCCATGAACATGGTGCCCAGGCACAGCGTCGACACCTCGAACGACGTGTGCCCGCCTGCCAGCGTGCGGTACTGCATGGTCTGCTCCTTCGGCCTGATTGTCCCGAGCCTCCGCCCGGCACTCACCACGCTAGGCAGCGATCGGTCTGGTGCTACGGTCCAATGCCATGGCAGCAGGCCAGACCAATTCCGCCTCCGATGTACTGATCGCCCTCGCGCCCGGGCCCGGCGCGCTGCGCCACCGGCTGGAGGAGGCGATCCTCGAGGGCATCGCCTCCCGCCGCCTGACGCCCGGCACGGCCCTGCCGCCCAGCCGGGCGCTCGCCGACGCGCTGGGCATCTCCCGCTGGGTGGTCACCGAGGCGTACGGGCACCTGGTGGGCAAGGGGATCCTGGAGGCCCGCACGGGCTCGGCGACCCGGGTCGCGGCACCTGTGCCCGACGGCGCAGCGGGCACCCGGGCGGACGTTGCACCCGGGCGGCCGGGTCGCCCGGGCACGGCTGCCCCGACGAGGCGTCGCCCGGGTGGTGACCGGACGACGGCGGGCGCGCGGCCGCCGTCGGGCACGGGACTGGAGCGCGCGCCGCAGCGCGCCACGCACGACCTCGCGCCCGGCGTCCCCGACCTGCGGCACGTGCCCCGCGAGGCCTGGCTGCGGGCGGCCCGGGACGCGCTCGCCGAGGCGACCAACCAGGACCTGGGCGGGCAGCCGGCCGCGGGGCACCCCGCGGCGCGCGCGGCGGTGGCGACCCACCTGGGGCGCGCCCGGATCGTGTCCGGGCCGGACGCCGCCGTGGTGCTCACCCGGGGCGCCGCGGACGGCATGTCGCGGATCGCCGCCGCCCTGGCCGACGCCGGCCACACTCACCTGCTCGTCGAGGACCCGAGCTGGGCCCCGCTGCGCGACGTCGCGGCGGCCGCCGGACTCACCCCCGTCCCGGTCCCGGTGGACGACGCCGGGATCTCCACGGACGGCCTGCGCGCTTCCGCCGGCCGCACCGGCGCGCGGGCCGTGCTGCTCACCCCGGCGCACCAGTTCCCGCTGGGCGCGGTGCTGTCGGACGAGCGCCGGGCGGCCGTCGTCGCCTGGGCGCAGGAGGTCGACGGGCTCGTCATCGAGGACGACTACGACGCCGAGTTCCGCTATGACCGCCGGCCCGTGCCGGCGCTGCAGGGGCTCGACCCCGACCGGGTGCTGCTGCTCGGCTCGACGAGCAAGACGCTGTCGCCGGCGTTCGGGATCGGCTGGATGGTGGTGCCCGAGCGGTGGCGCGCCGCGGTGCTGGAGGTGTCGGTCCGGCGCGGGCCGACGCCGGGCCCGGCGACTCTGGACCAGCTCACGCTCGCGCGGTTCGTGGGCGGCGGCGCGTACGCGCGGCACCTGCGCGCCGCCCGCACCCGCTACGCCCGACGCCGGGCCGCGCTCCTGGCCGCCCTCGACCGCGAGCTGCCCGGCGCGCCGGTCGGCGGGATCGCCGCCGGGATGCACGTGACGGTGGACCTGGCCGGGATCGACGCCGCCGACGTCGTCCGCGAGGGCGCCGCGCGCGACGTCGCGCTGGTCGACCTGCGGCGGTACCAGGCAGCGCCGTCGGCCAGGTCGACCATGCTCGTCGTCGGCTACGGCAACCTGGCCGACGCGCGCCTCGACGAGGCAGTCCGGAGCCTGCGTGCTGCGGTCGAGGCCGCCGCGCACTGACGGCTCACGGCGCTGTGCTGATCACGGCACCCTGCTCATCAGGGTTCCCGGGAGACCAGGTCCGAGATGATCCGGTGCATGCCCGGCACGTCGCCGCGCTCGTGGGCCAGCAGCCAGCCCGCTATCCGGTTCGACACCTCGACGACGGTGGTCACGCGAGCGACCCGGCGCTCGTGGAACTCGGCCCACATCTCGTCGGTCAGGGCGTCGTGCCTGGTCAGCACGTCGCTCAGCACGACGGCGTCCTCCAGGGACTGGGCGGCGCCCTGCGCCACGGTGGGCGGGCAGGAGTGCGCGGCGTCGCCGACGATGACCACGCGGCCGCGGTTCCACGGCTCGGCGACGACATGGCTGGTGAACCACGTGTAGTTGACGTGCTCCACGCCCTGTTCGAGCTGGGCTCGGATGCCGTTCCAGTGGGCGCCGTAGGGGCGGGCCAGCTCGGCCATGATCCGGGAGCCCTCGGCGGCCGTCATGTCCTGCCGGTCCTGCTTGTCCTCGACCAGGTAGGCGTACATCGTGTCCGCGCCCGTGGGACTGAAGCCCGCGATGTAGCACGGGCCGCCGAACACGAGCTCCAGGTGGTCCGCCTCGGCCGGCCGCCTGACGAACGCCCGGAAGATGCCCATCCCGTTCGGCTCGGGCCTGGTCTCGATGCCGATCAGCTCGCGGACCGCGGAGCCGAGGCCGTCCGCCCCGACGACGAGCTCGTGGGTCGCCCGCTCCGGGCCGGCGTCCGTCGCGAGGGTGAGCGTGACGGCGTCGTCGGCCTGGCTCACCGCCGTGACCCGGGCGCCGAAACGGACCGTGGCGCCGAGCGCCCGCGCGCGGGCCAGCAGGATCTCCGCCAGGTCGGGGCGGTACATGCCCGCCGCCGACGGGTAGCCGGGGCCGCCCATCTTGTTCTCGGGCATCTCGGCGATCAGGGGCGCCTCCGGCCCGGGCGCGCGGATGCCGAGCAGGTCGAACGGGAACGACCTGGCCCGCACCTCGTCCCAGACGCCGAGCCGGTCGAGGGCCCGCAGCGCATTGCCCTGCAGCGTGATGCCGGACCCGAGGGCGCCCAGGCTCGGCTTCGCCTCGTACACGACGACGTCGGTCCCGGCCTCGGCCAGCAGGACGGCGGTCGCGAGCCCCGCGGCCCCGGCGCCCACGATCCCGACGTTCCGCACAGCGTTCACGGTGCCTCCCCGGTCGGCCTGGGATCCACGAGGAAAGCCCTCGATATCACGCAAACTACAGCAGACCGGGCACCTGCTGGCCGACGGCGGCGCGGACCTCGCCCGGAAGCTGCGACCAGTCGTCGGCGGTGTCCAGGTCGACGGCGGTGCCCGGCCGGTGCACCACCGTGACGCCCAGCCCGCGGGCCTCCGCCTCCGCGAGATGCGCCGCGAGCGAGCCGACGCCGAACCGGAACCGCAAGCCGGGGTCCTGGTCCCGACCGCCGTCGAGACCCGGGCCTCTCCGCTGTGCGGCTGCGGGAGCGACCTCGGCCTCGAAGGGGAGCAGCAGGAGGTTCGTGCCCGACCGGTACCGGTCCGTCGCGATCACGACCGGGGCGTCCTCTGCGAGCAGGGCCGCCACGTCCTCCGGGGTCAGGGCGGGCAGGTCGGCGTGCGCGACGAGGAGGCGGGCGGCCGCGGGGCCTGGCGTCCCGGGAGCCGCCGCACCTGGACCCTCCGTCTCCGAGCTGCGCGCCGCGAGCACCTCCCGGGCATGCTCCAGGGCCGCGTTCAGCCCCGGCCGGTCGGCCGGCTGCTCCAGCACCTCGACCTCCAGCCCGGCCAGGGTCTCCCGCGTGAAGACCGGGTCCGCCGTCACCACGACCACCCGCCCGATCCCGTCGGCGGCGAGCAGCGTCGTCACCACGTGCCGCGCCAGCACCCGGACCAGCCGGCGCCGCGAGCCGGCGTCGAGCACCGAGGCCAGCCGCGACTTGCCGGAGACGCCGTCCCGGAGCGGCACCACCGCCGTCGTGCCCGGCGTCGTACCCGCGGCCGCGCCCGCCGTCGTACCCCCAGCGGGCCGGGCGACGCCGCTGGTCACGCCAGCGCCAGCAGCTCGCGAGCCAGGCGCTCGCGGCCGGGCGGCCCGCCCATGACGGTGTCGGTGACGTGCACGGTGAGGCCGAGGTCGGCGACGGGTCCGGCGAGGCGCGCGTCGCGCTCGTCGATCACCATCACGTCCACGAGGTCCGCATAGATCCGGGCCACACCCAGGGCCGACACCTCGTGCCCGAGGCTCTCCAGGATCTGGGCGGCCGGGCCCTTGATCGCCTGCCCGCCCACGATCGGGCTCACCGCGACACGCCGGCCCGGGGCCATCGCCAGCGCCTCCCGGACGCCGCGCACCGCGAGCAGCGGCTCGATCGACAGGAACGGGTTGGACGGCGCGAGCACCACCAGCTCGGCGGCCAGCGCGTCGAGGACACCGGGGGCGGGGCGGGCGGCGTCGGCCCCGGCGAAGTGCAGGCCGAGGACGGCGTCCGCGTGCTGCCGCCCCACGAAGTACTCCTGGAACCCGAGCCGGCCCGACGGGGTGTCGACGAAGGTCGCGAGGCGGTCGTCGGTGACCGGCAGGACCCGCGGTCGGACGCCCATCGCGCGGGCGAGGTGCGCCGTGACGGCGGACAGCTTCTCGCCGTGGTGCAGGCGCGCGGTGCGCACGATGTGCGTGGCGAGGTCGCGGTCGCCGAGCGTGAACCACGTGTCCTCGCCCAGGTCCTTCAGCGCGGAGAGGGTCGCGTAGGACTCGCCGCGCAGGCCCCAGCCCCGGTCCTCGTCGTTCAGCCCGGCGAGGGTGTACACGACGGTGTCGATGTCGGGGGAGATGGACAGGCCGTGCAGCTCGGTGTCGTCGCCGACGTTCACGACGACGGTCAGCGGCGGTGCCGGCGCCGGTCTCGGAACCGGGCCTCCGTCGGGGGCGGACGGCGTCGTGGTGGGTGTCTCGGTGAGGGCCGCGCGCAGCGCGAGATCCAGGCCGTGCGCGAGCCGCGCACCGCCGACCCCGCCCGCGAGGAGGGTGACGTTCACGCGTCGAGCCTACGTGCGCAGCGGTTCTGTCAGAACCTCCCATATGTGTCGCACAGGTCACCCGGGCGACCCGCACGTCCGACGCGTGTGCGGCGGTCCGACGGGTGGGGGCAGGATGGGCACATGGCTCTCTTCGCGTTCTCCGTCGCCCCCATGACCTCCGGCGAGTCCGTCGCCGACGCCGTCGCCGAGGCTGTCCGCATTGTCCGGGAGTCGGGCCTCCCGAACCGGACCACCTCGATGTTCACCGAGATCGAGGGGTCATGGGACGAGGTGATGCCGGTGATCCAGCGCGCCACCGACGCCGTGTCCCGCGGCGGGCACCGGGTGTCGCTCGTGATCAAGGCCGACATCCGCCCGGGCGCTCCGGCCGGGCAGATCGAGAGCAAGATCGCCCGGGTCGAGGAGCGCCTGGCGGCCGACGAGTCGGAGACGGGCCACTCCTGAGCTTCCGTTGGTCGAGCTTGTCGAGACCCCGGGGGGGGCGAGCGGGGTCCACCTAATGGGCCAAAAAACTCAGGGGGCTGTGGGGGGGCCCGGGGGGGGCGC
>NZ_JBHUUX010000103.1:0-13249 GCF_042670845.1 Promicromonospora sp. NPDC057138
TGTCCGGGGTGCGCGGGGAGTTACCCGCGCACCCCGGACACACGCTCTACTTCGGCGTCCTCGATGTCAGCCCAGCTCCGGGAACCAGAGGGCGATCTCGCGGGCCGCGGACTCCGGGGAGTCGGAGCCGTGCACCAGGTTCTGCTGCACCTTGGTGCCCCAGTCGCGGCCCAGGTCGCCGCGGATGGTGCCGGGGGCGGCGTCGGTCGGGTTGGTGGCGCCCGCCAGCGAGCGGAAGCCCGCGATGACGCCCTCGCCCTCGGCCACGACGGCCAGGACCGGGCCCGACATCATGAACTCGACCAGCGGCGCGTAGAACGGCTTGCCCTCGTGCTCGGCGTAGTGCGCGGCGAGGATCTCGGTGGTGGCGTTCTTGAGCTGCACGGCCCGGAGCGTGTAGCCCTTGGCCTCGATACGGCGCAGGATCTCGCCGGACAAGCCGCGGCGGACGCCGTCCGGCTTGACGAGGACGAGGGTGCGCTCGGCCACGGGCTGCGTCGAGGCCTCCGTGGGCAGGGTCTTCTCTGCGACGTCGGTCATGCCGCAACCCTATCCGGGCCGGGAGCGCCACGATGACCGCGCGCCCACCAACGGGACAAGGATCAGCCCGCGTTGGGGGCCGTCTCCGGGTGGGCCGCGTCGTACTCAGCACGCTCCCGGTCCACGCGCGCGCCGAGGCGCAACGCGTAGATCCAGAGGATCACGAATATCCCGCCGACCAGGTACATCATCGGCACCAGCAGGCCCATCGCGAGCACCGGGACCTGCGCCACCGTGCCGGCCGCCCGGCCGGCGGCCGAGCCCTGCGCCCGGGACAGGATCAGGAGCACCAGGGCCAGGACCCCGCCCAGCGCCCAGATCACCCCGCCCGACTCGATCTGGAGCGGCCCGCGGCCGAACTCCGAGCCGCGCAGCCCCCACACCGCCAGCGTCGCGAAGATCACGACGAACACCTCGAGCAGCAGCGTGGTGGAGGTGAACTGCACCAGCGCGGACTTCTTGGGCTTGATGCGGTCACCTGGGGCGGGTCGGTCCTTGCTCACCGGCTCAGGATATCCGTCTCCTTGCCCTCCATGACCGCCTCGCCGCGGGCGACCATGCCGGCCTCGTTGGACAGCTTGACCTCCTTGAGGAAGAGCGCGAGCACGAGGCCGACGGCGACCAGCGGCACGAGGTACCAGAACGCCGGGGCGAGGGAGTTCGCGAACGCGTCGATCACGCCGCTGTGCAGCGGCTCGGGAAGCTGGTCCACGATCTGCGGCGTCAGGCCGGAGCCGGAGCCAACGCCCGCGGGCGCGGCGCCCTGCGGGACGTCCGCGAACACACCCTGCAGGTTGTCCGTGAGCCGCGACGTGAACACCGTGGTGAACGCCGCGGTACCCACCGCGGAGCCGATCTCCCGGAAGAAGTTGTTGGACGACGTCGCCGTGCCCAGCTCGTGCGGGTCCACCGAGTTCTGCACGGCGAGCACGATCGTCTGCATGACGAGGCCCATGCCGGCGCCGAGCACGAAGATCATCGCGCCGAACAGCCACAGGGACATCTCGCCCTCGATCTGCGTCAGCCAGATCATCGCGGCGATCGTGACCACGAGGCCCGCCACCGGGAACATCTTGTAGCGGCCCGTCTTCGAGATCGCGATGCCGGACCCGATAGCGGTCAGCATCAGGCCGGCCATCATCGGGAGCATCAGCAGGCCGGACTCGGTGACGCCCGCGCCGCTCGACATCTGCAGGAACGTCGGCAGCATCGACATGGCGGAGAACATGCCCATGCCGAGCACCAGGCCGATGAGCGTGGTGATGGTGAACGTCCGGTTCTTGAACAGCCGCAGCGGGATGAGCGGCTCCGCCACGCGGTTCTCGATGAGGACGAACAGGCCGACCAGGACCACGGTGCCGATCAGCAGGCCGAGCAGCATCGGGTCGGACCAGTCGTAGCCGTCGTTGCCGAGCGACTCCCAGCTCGTCAGGAGCACGATGCCGGTGGTGCCCAGCGCCATCGTGAGGATGCCGCCCCAGTCGGTGGGCCTGGTGGAGCGGTGCGAGGGCAGCTTCAGCGCGCGGTAGGCGATGAACCACGCGGCGATGCCGACCGGCACGTTGATCCAGAAGGTCCAGCGCCAGCCGGGACCGTCGGTGAGCCAGCCGCCGAGCAGCGGGCCCGCCACGGCGGAGATGCCGAACAGGGCGCCCATCGGGCCCATGTACTTGCCGCGGTCGGACGCCGGGATGATGTCCGCGATGATCGCCTGCGACAGGATCATCAGGCCGCCGCCGCCCAGGCCCTGCACGGCCCGCCAGGCCACGAGGGACTCGAACGTCTGCGCCATGCCGCCGCCCAGCGAGGCGACGACGAACAGGCCGACCGCCACGAGGAACGGCCAGCGCCGACCGTAGAGGTCGCCGAACTTGCCGTAGAGCGGCATGGCGACAGCGATCGCCAGGATGTAGGCGGTGATGACCCAGCCCTGGTGCTCCACGCCGTTCAGCTCGCCCACGATGGTGGGCATCGCCGTGCCGACGATGGTCTGGTCCAGGGAGGACAGGAACATCGAGGCCATCAGGGCCCCGAAGATCAGCCAGATCGTGCGCTGGTTGAGGACGACCAGCGGCTTGTCCGGCGCCGTGGTGACGGCGTGGCTCATGAAGGTGCCTTTCTGGGGATCGGGTCTTGGCTGTGGGCGCGATCGTTGCGACTACGTGCCCGTTCTAGGCGCAACGATCGCGCCCACAACAAGGGTCAGGAGTCGAGGTCGTGCGCGACGACGTCGACGAGCTGCGCGACGGCGGCGGGCAGGTGGTCGGCAGGGTCGCCGGTGTACCCGGCGTGCTCCCAGGCGACGAGCGCGGTGCGGAGGAGGAGCAGGACGAGCATGGTCAGCAGCTCGTTGGAGGTGCTGAACGGGGTGGTCGCGCGGCGGGCGTCGAAGAGCTCGACCAGCCGGTTCTTGTGCCGGTCCATCCACACCACGTGGCGCTGCAGCAGGCGCGGCTCCTGCTGCATGAGGTCCATGGCCCGCATCATCCGGTCGTGGGCCGCGCCGGCCGGGGCGAGCAGCGCGGCGACCACGACCTGCAGGTCGGACAGCAGGCGGCCGGTGGGGCCGCCCTCGACGAACGTCCGGACGACGTCCTCGGGCAGTCCGGCGTCCTCGGCACCGAGCACCGCGTCGTCCTTGGACTCGAAGTAGTTGAAGAAGGTGCGGGGCGAGACGCCGGCCTCGGCGCTGATCATCTCGACGGTCACGGCATCGAGGCCGTGCTCCGCGACGAGCTGCTGCGCGGCGTCGATCAGCGCCCCGCGCCGGGCCAACTTCTTGCGCTCGCGCAGCCCCTGCTCGGCCGGCGTCCCCTCGAGCGCGGACGCGAGCTCACGCAGGCCGGGGCGTGCTGCGGCGTCGGCGGGCGCGGCTGTCGGGCGCGAGGAGGTGGGAGCCATGGCCCAATTCTGCACCCAGTGCAAAATTACATCAAATGCAAAAGGATGAGACGGCGGTCACACCTCGCCGAACCCCGCCTCGATCATCTCCACGACCGTCGTCACCGCCTCGGCGGCCCGCTCCCCGGTGGCCTCCACGCGCAGCTCGCGCCCCTGCGTGGCGCCGAGCGCCATGAGCTGCAGCACGCTGGAGGCGTCCACGCCGTCGATGGTCACCGCGGCACCCAGCTCCGCCACCTTGCGCGACACCAGCGCCGCCGGCCGCGCGTGCAGCCCGAGGGGGTTGCGCACGGTCACCGTCTGCGAGATCTCGCTCTGCCCGCCCGACGTCGGCCCACCCGCCTCGGGCGACTGCGCCGCCTCGATCGCGGCGAACATCCGCACCGACGCGTTGGCCGACTCCAGCACCGTGCCCAGGTCCGCACCCCCGTGCGCCGTCACGGCCGCGGCGACGGCGCCCTCGACGAACGGAGCCCGCGCCAGCACCACGCGCTCGGCCAGGGACTCGTCCAGCTCCAGCGCCGCCTCGACCGTGAGCACCGAGGACCCGAGGTCCCCGAGCACGACGACGCCTCCACGCGTGCCGCCGTCCGGCGCGTCCGCACGCTGGCCGACGGCGTCGAGCGGACCGGCGTCACCCACGCCGTCGGTCAGGATCGTCAGGACGTCGGCGAGGGCCTTCTGGACGGCGTCGAGCGAGGTGCCCAGACCGCCGTCGGGCCCGCCGCCCACGCCCCGGATGAGGACGTCGGGCGCCATCTGCTCGGCGAGCTCCGCGGTCCCGCGAGCCAGCTCGGCGGAGTGCGAGACGAGGACCAGGGCGACGCGCGCCGTCATGCCGCGGTGCGGGGGTCGGCCGGCGTCGGGCCGGAGAGGGCCGCGGCCATCGCCGCGCCCAGCACGAGCGCGGTCGAGCGCGCGCCCGGGTCCTCGTGCCCCGCGCTGCGTTCCCCGAGATACGAGGCGCGGCCCTTGGTCGCGATCATCGGGATCGTGGCGGTCGCCGCCTTGTCGGCGGCCTCGGCGGCCGCCCGCAGGACGTCCACCTCGGAGCCGCCGTCGGCCGCCCTGGCCTCGGCCGCCTCGACCGCAGCGTGCCAGGCATCCACCATCGTCTTCTCCCCCACCGTCGCCTTGCCTCGCGAGGACACGCCCTCGAGCGCGGCCTCCAGCACCGCGACCACTGCCGGCGGGTCGATCCAGGGGCGGCCCGACACCTTCGCCGCCCGCAGGTACGCCGTGCCGTACAGCGGGCCGGACGCGCCGCCCACGGTGGACATCAGCGTGGTCGCCACGAGCTTCAGCACGTCGCCGACGGTCCGCTCGTCCTCGGCGCCGCGGCCGGACGCCTCGTCGTCGAGCCGGGCCACCACCGCCCGGAAGCCGCGATGCATGTTCTCGCCGTGGTCGCCGTCGCCGATCTGCCGGTCGAGCTCCGTCAGCTCGTCCTTCGCGTCCGCGATCGCGTCCGCCGTGCGGCGGACCCATCGCTCCGCCCAGTCCGCGTCCAACGCCATGTCGGGAACCCTTCCTGTTTCACCACCGGAGTGCTGCAGTGTTCACCGGCGCGTCCCAGAGGGCTTCCAGCTCCTCGTCCAGCCGGAGGACAGTGATCGATGCCCCCTGCATCTCGAGGGACGTCACGTAGTTGCCCACCAGCGACCGGGAGACCGTCACGCCACGCTCCTCGAGAAGGCGCCGCGCTCGACCATAGACCACGTAGAGCTCGGACAGGGGGGTGCCGCCCATACCGTTGACGAACAGCAACACTCGCTCACCGCCGACCAGGCCGAGGTCGTCGGCCACGGGGGTCAGCAGCATCTCGGTGACCTCGTCGGCGCTGGCGGCGGGCACCCGGTGGCGGCCGGGCTCGCCGTGGATGCCGATCCCCACCTCGATCTCGTCCTCGGGCAGGTCGAAGCTGGGCCGGCCCACGTGCGGTACGACGGGCGCCGCCAGCGCCACGCCCATGGATCGCACGTTCGCGATGACCCGCTCGGCGACGGCGGTCACGCCCGCGAGGTCGGCGCCGCGGTCGGCCGCCGCCCCCGCGATCTTCTCGACGGCGAGCGTGCCGGCCACCCCGCGCCGGCCCGCGGTGTAGAGCGAGTCCTCGACGGCGACGTCGTCGTTCACGAGCACCGAGGCGACCTCGATGTCCTCCTCGACGGCGAGCTCCACGGCGGTCTCGAAGTTAAGCACGTCGCCCGTGTAGTTCTTGACGATGGTGAGCACGCCGGCGCCGCCGTCGGCCGCCTGGATCGCCGGGAGGATCTGGTCCGGAGTCGGGGACGTGAACACGGCGCCGGGGACGGCGGCGTCGAGCATGCCGGGGCCCACGAAGCCCGCGTGCAGCGGCTCGTGCCCCGAGCCGCCGCCGCTGACCAGGCCTACCTTGCCCGTCACCGCGCCCCCGGTGCGACTGACGAAAACTGGTGCCGAGCTGACCCGGACCAGGTCGGCATGGGCGAGCGCGAAGCCGGCCAGGGAGTCGGCGACGGCATCGGCGGGATCGTTCAGCAGCTTCTTCACGGCGACCTCCTCGCGGGGCTGTGCGACCCGGCGACGTCGCCGGGCCCGCACACGAGTCCCATGGGATTCATACAACACCACGGCGCGGCCGAACGTACAGCGCTAGGACGGACGGGTCAGCCGCGGCCGACCAGGATGCGGGTGTCCGCCACCGTGACGACGGAGCCCGTGACCAGCACGCCGGTGCCGACGCCGCCGCCGTGCTTGTCGTTGGCCTCGGCCAGGTCCGCCGCGAGCGCCAGCGCCTCGTCGAGGCGGCCGGCCACGTGCACGCGCTCCTCCCCGAAGACCTCGCGCGCCACTTCGGCGAGGTCCTCCGGGTCCGCGGACCGCGCTGAAGAGTTCCGGGTGACCACGATCTCGGCGACCGTCGGCTCCAGGACGGACAGGAGCCCCTCGGCGTCCTTGTCGGCCATGACGGCGACGACGGCGACGATGTGCTCCAGGTTGAACGACTCCTCCAGCGCGTCCACCAGGGCCTCGGCGCCGGCGGGGTTGTGCGCGACGTCGACCACCACGGTGGGGCTGGTGCGCACGACCTCCAGGCGGCCGGGGGCGTCGACGTCGGCGAACGCGGCCTCGACGATCTCCGCGCCGAGCGCGCGCCCGCCGCTCATCAGGGCTTCGGTGGCCGCGAGCGCCAGGAGGGCGTTGTGTGCCTGGTGGGCGCCGTGCAGGGGCACGAAGATCTCGGTGTAGACGCCGGCGGGGGTGCGCAGGTCGACGAGCTGCCCGCCGACGGCGACGCGCCGGTCCACCACCTCGAGGTCCACGCCCTCGCGGATCAGGTGGGCGTTCACGGCCTGGGCGCGGGCGAGGATCGGCTCGAGCGCGGCGTCGGGCTGGTCGGCGATCACGGCGACGGCGCCGTCCTTGATGATCCCCGACTTCTCGGTGGCGATCTCCTCGATCGTGGAGCCGAGCCAGCGCTCGTGGTCCATGGCGATGGGCGTGATGATCGCGACCTCGCCGTCGACCACGTTGGTGGAGTCCCAGGTGCCGCCCATGCCGACCTCGATGACCGCGACGTCGACGGGGGCGTCCGCGAACGCGGCGAAGGCCATGACAGTGAGCACCTCGAAGAAGCTCAGGGGCGGGCCGCCCTGCTCCTGGGACTCGCGGTCGGCGACGCCGATGTAGGGCGCGACGTCCTCGAACACCTCGACGAACCGCTCCTGGCTGAGGGGTTCGCCGTCGACGGCTATGCGCTCGGTGACGCTCGTGAGGTGCGGGGACGTGAACCGGCCGGTGCGCAGGCCGTGCTCGCGCACGAGGCGCTCGACCATGCGGGCCGTGGAGGACTTGCCGTTGGTCCCGGTGACGTGGACGGTCCGGTAGGCGCGGTGCGGGTCGCCGAGGAGCTCGAGGACGCGCTGGACGCGGGCCATGGTGGGGTCGATGTCGAATTCGGGGGCTCGGGCCGCGATCTCGCGGCGTACTGCTTCAAAGGCTTCGTCCACGTGACGAGGATAAGGTTCCGGAATCAAGGTTGCCGATCTCGTGCGGGGGCTCAGCAGGTGTCGGACGAGCAGCAGACGTCGAACGCGTCGGACGACCTCACGGCCCGTTGGCTGGTCTTCGAACAGGTTTTCAGCCAGGACAGGTACGACGGCGGACGTCCACCCTGGCCTTCGCCGATCGCGGGGAGTGTGTCGGAGCCGACACCCGGGCTGCTCGAGATCACCGGGTCCGCGCAACCGCACGTCGTGGTGACCGCCGCGCACGCGACGAACCACGAGCGCGACGGCGCGCAGAAAGTCGCGGACCGCGGCACGGGCGGCCTCGCCGTCCTGCTCGCTCAGGTGACCGGCTGCACGGCGCTCGTCGCAGTGGACACACCCGGGGACGCGAACTACGACCAGGAGCACCCGCTCAAGGAACGGCTGGCCGAGCTGCAGCCGACGGTGGTCATCGACCTGCATGGCATGCGGAGTCGCACGGAGTCCGACGTCGACCTCGGCACGGGCACGGGACCGGCTCCGTCCGCTGTCGTCGCCGCTCTGGCCGGTAGCGGCCTGCGCGTCACCACGAACGCCGTCTTCGACGCGATGCGGCCGACCACGGTCACGGCCTTCGCGCAGGAGCTCGGTATCCCGGCGCTGCAGGTCGAGATCGCCGCGCACCTGCGGCCGCCCTCGGGGAAGGCCACGGCGCTCTCCGGTCTCGTCACCGCCCTGGTCGCCGCCATCGAAGGGCTGGCTTCGCCGACGCCGTCCGGCCTGACGACCGTGCCCGTCAAGATCGCCTCGGGGCTGCCGACCGCCGTCGTGCACCCGGACCTGCTGTCCGGGACGAACGGGCCGGTGCCCGTCACGGTCGTCGCGGACGACCACGCCACCGTGGCGTGGGCCTGGAGCGCGGCCGCCGACGGGATTCCGGAGGAGGCCCGCGACCTCTCCCCCACCCAGGTCGGTGTGAGCCGACGGCTGCGCGCCGCCGTGAGCGGCGCCATGTCGGTCTCGGTGCGGGTGCCACCGATCACGCAGCTGCGGACCTTTTCCGCCCTGGTCGATGACATGCCGGGCGCGAACGAGGTGCAGGTCAACCCGGAGGACATCACACCGGGCACGTATCTCCTGGTGCAGGGCGGCGTCACGGCCTGGGTGCATGCGGTGCCGCGCGATCATGTCCGGCCGGGCACCGTCCGGCTCGCCTACCAGCTTCGGCTCCTCACCGCCTCGGACGGCACGCCGGACAGTGCCCTCGTCGCGCTCGTCGCCGCGGAGCCGGCAGTGATCAGGCATCACCTGCCGGCCAAGCGGGTCCAGCAGGCGAGCGAAGCCGTCGACCGCACCATGGAACGGCTGTGGCGCGCGCTCTTCCGCGCGCCCGAGTTCTCGGCCCGGGTGATCCAGGCGCACGCCGGCGACGACGGGGCGCCGATCGTCACGCTCCATCAGGCCGTCTTCGACCGCATCGGCGTCGAGTCGGGCCAGCAGGTGCTCGTCCGGTGGGGTGGTCGCGAGGTGGTCGCGCTCGCTGTCGCGGATCACGATCCGCCAACGTCCGGATCACTCACCGAATCAGTGAGGAAGGTGCAGCGGGTCAACCGGCTCTGGCCGGACCTGCCGGACGGGATGTCGCCACACATCACGGTCCGCATGTCGACGCGGCTGCGGGACCAGCTGGGTGCGCCGGTGGCCACGGTGGTCACCGTGCGCCGTCGGCTACGGCCTGTGCTCGTGCGAAACCTCAACTCCCTGGTCGTCCCGCTGGCGAGCCTGGTCCTCGCCGGTGCCGCACTGCCTGACCCGCACTGGCCCACCCTGGGGCTCGGCACGGCCCTGATGTCCGTGTTCGCGCTCGCCCGCCTACGCATCCCGCAACCGCGGAGCCGCGCACGGGTGGACGAGAACTGGGTGGAACAGATGCCAGGCCCGGTCGAGGCACATGGTCCCGGAGCCGGTCGAGGCGGTGAGAAGGTAGGCGGGTGACCGCCCAGCACCTTCCCGGAGACGCTCCCTTCTTCCAGGAGTGGAGCACCAAGCGGCCCGGCACGCGCCGGTCCCTGGCCCGCGCGCGGGCGGTGGGCCAGGCCATCGGCGCGTGGGACAACACTCCGCCCGTGCTGGCGGTGGTGGGTTCGAAGGGCAAGGGAACGACGGCGCTGCACGCCGCGGCGACGCTGTCAGCCGCCCTGGTCGGGGACGACCGCCCGGCCCACGTGGGGCTGGTCTCCTCGCCCGGCCTGCGGACGAACCGGGAACGGATGCGGTTCGATGGCCAGGCCATCTCGCGCGACGAGTACGAGCGTGTCGCCCAGGCGCTGGCCCGCGCTCGGGAGTCGGTCCCGCCGTCGGACGACGGGTACCTGTCGCCCACCGGGTCGTTCACGATCACCGGTGCAGCCTGGGCCGCCACACGGGGTGCCGATGTGCTCGTGCTGGAGGAGGGGCTCGGCGGACGATCCGACGAGGTCAGCCTGTTCGAGCCGCTCGTGGTTGCGGTGACGAAGGTGTTCTACGAGCACGGGGAGCTGCTGGGCCCCACCCTCGACGATGTGGCGCGGGACCTGCTCGGCGTCGTCGGGCCCGGGACGCGGACGATCGTGACGGTCGCGCAGGACGCCGAGGTGACGGAGATCGTCGAGGAGACGGCCGCGAGGTTCGGCACCGACCTGGTGACCGTGAACGCGGACTCGCCGACGTCGGCGCCGACGGGTCTCGCGCCGATCACGCGGCTGAATGCCGCGGCCGGGGAGACTGCGGCGCGAGCGCTGGGCTCGGCTCTCGGCTGGCGCGTCGACGACGCTGGGGCCGCCGCCGCGCTGGCCAGCGTGCGCGTGCCAGGCCGGCTGAGCAGGCACATGCTGGGCGACGTGCCCGTAATGGTCGACGGCGCGATCTCGCCCGAAGGCGTCGCGGCCACCGTGGCTGACTACCTCCGGTGGCACGGCCGACTGGACACGGTGGTGGCCAGCTTCCCGGACACCAAGGACGTAGCGGCGTGCTTCGCCGAGCTCCGAGATTTCGAGCGGGTCATCCCTTCACGAGCCAACGACTACCTGACGTTCACCAAGGCTGAGGCCATGCACGAAAAGGTGCTGGACGCGCGGGTGGCGCTCGCGCTGGGCGTCGTGACCGCCCGCGCACAGGGCGGCGGGTGCCTGATGATCGGGACCCAGTCGTACGTGGGCATCGCGCTGGATGTGCTGGACGCGGAGACGGAGACGGCGTTCGTTCCGCCGTCGGCCTGAACACCCATACACGGCGGGGCCACATCGGACAGACCAGATGCCGACCGCAATGGCACTCCCGGCGCCGATCCGCAAGGTGCGGTTCTACAGACGGGCCGCCCGCACCGACCATCGCATCATCCGCGCTTGACACCCATCCAGACATGCGCGAACGTTGTCGTACGCCCCCGGATGCTTCGGCTACCGGTTAGAAGGCCCCCGCATCGCGGGGGCCTTCGGAACGTTCGGACCATGTAGGCGGTCGGTGAATCTTCCCGTGCTTGTCCTCCATCACGTCCGGAAACTGCGACGCCTCGAGCACACCGCGAGTCACGTGCCCGACGAAGTCCGGACCCGTCGCCATGAGCGCCTTGGATCCCCTGGCCGACTCCATCGGAAGCACGATTCCGGTGCTCACGCCGACCTCCTCCTTCATGATCCGCAACGGACCCACCTGGTCGGAGTCGTTGCTCAACATCACGTACGAGTCGGCGCGACCCTCGAATGCGTCGGCGACCATCCTCACAGCGAGATTGACGTCCGAACCCTTCTCCTCGATCTTGCGGACCTTGGTCATGACGTACCGTCCGGACTAGGGATCGACCTCTACCGGGTGCTTCGCCATGACGCGAGTATCGATTCGAAACGTGCCCATGTGGATCTCGACGTCCGGCGCGAGAGTCCGAACCGCTCGCAGGTACGCGTCCTGCCGCTGGTGCGCATTCCTTTCCGGTGACGCTCCCGGCTTCACCTTCGCCGTGAAGTAGTGGACACGTACAACGTCGTAGCCAGGAAGAAGGTGACGCGCGAAGGCCCACAAGTCGAGCCACTTGACCTCAGGGTGCCCCTCGATACATCGGCGGTACAGGTTGAAGCCGTCGATGTACAGAATCGCTGTGGGCTGCGGCACGAGAGCTCCGTCCAAGGTGCACGAACGTCAGAGGCGAGCCCGCAAGCACGGGCCCGCCTCATGGTGCTCAAACTCTAGAAGACACGGCCCACCTTCGCCATGCCTACGGTCTGCGACCAAGACGGCGTTCGTTCCGCCCTCGGCCTGGGCACTCCCGCGAGGCCAGCGCATCTCGCCGGAGACTTTCATAGGCGTACTTATGATAAGTACGCCTATGTAAACCCGACGCGGGCGCGACACCCACGTTCGGCAGCCTCGCGCAAACTGGCACCCCCTCCAACAGCCCCCCGCATCACACATCGTGTTGCGAGGTTTCACCCGGTGAAGAACGATGACTGCGCAGCGTCGGCCGGCGGTGCTCGGGGGGCCGTCGGGGGGAAACGACAGCATGAGGCGAAACAGCACGTTCCGACGCGCGATCGTCGTGGGCGCCATGGCGCTGACCACGGCGCTCGCCGCTCCGGCGGCGGCCGGCACCAGCGTCGTCGGGCAGCCTGAGGCGAACACGGCCGGGCAGGATTCCGCGGATGTCCGCACAGCCGTCGACCGTGCCGCCGGCAGTGCCACCACCCTCGCCGGGGTTCCCGGCTACGCCGGGGTCGCCGTCAACTACGACACCGCGAGCGTCGTCGTCTCCTGGAAGGGCGAGGCTCCGTCAGCGGTCGGCGCGCTGACGGAGCGCGCTCCCGCCGGCGTGACCGTCGACGTCCGGCAGACCGCCCTCAGCGAGGCCGATCTGCGGACCGCCAGCACCCGGCTGCTGGACAGCCAGCGCGCGCTGCACGGCCCCGACGCCGTGCTCGCCGCGCTCCCGGCGCCCGACTACGCGGGGCTTGTCGTCGAGGTCGGCCACGACTCGGCCGCCGCGCGCATGCCCGCCCTGGCGCAGCTCCTGGAGCGCGTCGCCGGGGTGCCGGTCCGGCTCGCGACGATCGACGACGACGTCCAGTCCACCGCCGGCAGCCGCCGCGACGACAAGGCGCCGTGGCACGCAGGCGGGGCGATGGCGACGAAGGACGGGACCGACTACTGCTCGACGGGCTTCCCGGTGGTCACTGGCGGCGGTCACCGCCGGATCGTCAGCGCCGCGCACTGCAACGACGGCGTCGGCTCCGTGGTCCGCGACGGCGCAGGCGACCGGCTCGGCACCGTCACCAACCGGACGACGAGCCTCGACGCCGAGCTCATCGACCCCATCGGCAGCCCCGAGACGGCGAAGTCCACGTTCGGCGGACCGTGGAACGCGACCAGCGCAAACTCTCGCTACCGGTTCGCGGTCGGCGGGGTGCAGCGGCCCGCCGTCGGGCAGACGATCTGCAACTCCGGGGCGGTGACCGGGGAGCACTGCGCGACCATCCGCGCCACCGACATGGCGTGGAGCTGCGGCGACAAGACCTGCCACGGCTTCCGGGCCAGCCGGGACGACGGCGGGGTCGTCGTGGGCGGGGGCGACAGCGGCGGGCCGATGTACGCGATCATCGACGGCAAGGCGTACGCCCGCGGGATGATCGACGGCGGCTCGAACCGCCGCAGCTGCGGCCGGACGTCCGTGTCGACCCAGTGTTTCTCCTACGTCTACGGCATCCCCATGGTCGACATCCTCGACCACTGGGACGCCCGCATCGACAACTGACCGCGAGGTCCGCGAAGTAGAGCGCTTGTCCGAGCCTCCCCGGGGTGGGCCGGGGACG
>NZ_JBHUUX010000104.1:0-11317 GCF_042670845.1 Promicromonospora sp. NPDC057138
GCTCTCCCCGTCGCACGACGGGGAGAGCCGGACAGGCGCTCTACTTCGGCGAACCTGGGGTGGCTACTCCGTGGGGGAGGGCGACGGTGACACGCTCGGGGACGTCGCGGCCTCGCCGGCCGGCAGGTGGTCCGCGTATTCCGGCAGGGTGCCGTCGAACACGGGGAGCTGGAACTCCTTGGAGTCGCTGCCCACGGTGAGCACCGCGTCGAGGTAGTCGCCGGGCTCCGCGCCCACGGTGTCGAGCTGGACGGCCTGGCCGGTCTCCGTGCCCAGGTAGACGGTGCCGCCCGCCGGTACCGCCACCGTGACGGGGGAGGCGCCGGGCGCCTCGAGGGTGAACGACGCGTCGTCGGCGGTCTCGTTGGCGAGTGCCCCCAGGACGTTGCCCGGCTCGCCCTCGGCGGCCGACACGACCATGAGGTTGATGCCGCGCAGGTCCCTGTCCTCGTCGCCCAGGACGGAGACGACGACGCCGTCCGACGGGGCGTAGTTCAGCGTGGTGGTGGTCGGCGAGCAGGCCGCCAGGAGGAGGGCCCCCGTGGCGGAGACCGCGGCGAGGGCGATGGTGCGGGCGCCTCGGACGGCGGTGGCGCGACGGGACACGGTGAACTCCCTGATGTTCGTCTGGTTCGGGCGGGGTCGGATCCCCGACATATCCTAGTGGTCCCGGGGGTGTGCCCGCGCATCGCGACCGGAGGCGAAATGCCCGGTCACGGCGTGGCAACGGTCACGTCTCTGGAACGATCCGATCGAGGGTCAACGAGTGGTCACCACCTCATCTGCACCCGTCGGCAGCGCTCTGACCTGCGGAAATACCGCTCAAAACTGCTGTAGGCGAACGCCAAGCGCGCAAGTTCTCCAGATCACGCCGTGGTAACCTGGTTTCAGGGAAAGGGGACATCTGCAGATGACGTTCACAGTAGGCGAGACGGTTGTCTACCCGCACCATGGCGCGGCGCTGATCGAAGAGATCAAGACCCGCAAGATTCGCGGCGAAGAGAAGATGTACCTCAAGCTCAAGGTCGCCCAGGGTGATCTCACCATCGAGGTTCCGGCGGAGAACGTCGACCTCGTAGGTGTACGCGACGTCGTCGGCCAAGAGGGCCTCGACCGCGTGTTCGAGGTCCTGCGTGCGCCGTACACCGAAGAGCCCACCAACTGGTCGCGGCGGTACAAGGCGAACCTCGAGAAGCTCGCGTCCGGCGATGTCATCAAGGTGGCCGAGGTCGTTCGCGACCTGTCCCGCCGAGACGCCGATCGTGGTCTTTCCGCAGGTGAGAAGCGTATGCTCGCCAAGGCTCGGCAGATTCTGGTCTCCGAGCTCGCGCTGGCTGAGCACACCGAAGAGGAGAAGGCGGAAGCGATCCTCGACGAGGTTCTCGCTTCCTGACTTACCCACAGGATCCCTCGCACGTCTGACGTTCCAGTCAGGACCCGGTGCTCGCGCCCCACGGGATCCTTCGCTCAATCACGATCCTGTGGGGGACCCCGACGAGATGACGACCCTTGCAATCCTGACGGCCGCCGGTTCGGGATCCCGTTTAGGGCGCGACCTGCCCAAGGCTCTCGTGGAGCTGGACGGCTTTCCACTCGTGCTGCACGCCGCGCGACGCCTCGCGGCGTCGGGCGTCGTGGACGCGCTCGTGGTGACCGCGCCTGACGGCCTGGTCGGCGTCATGACCGACCTGATGGCCGACGACCCGCACGTGCACATCCCCGTCGAGGTGACCGACGGCGGGCCCACCAGGCAGGCGTCGGTAGCCGCCGGCCTGGCGCTCGCCCGGCCCGGCGATGACGTGGTGCTGGTGCACGACGCGGCGCGCCCGCTCGTCCCTCCGGACCTCGTCCAGCGGGTCGTGCGCGCCGTGCGGAGCGGCCACGGCGCCGTCGTACCCGGCCTGCCGGTCACCGATACGGTGAAGCAGGTCCGCCCGGACGGCGACGCCGAGCTGGTCACGGGCACCCCCGACCGCTCGATGCTGCGGGCCGTGCAGACGCCCCAGGGGTTCGCCCGCGACCTGCTCGTACGCGCGCACCGCGAGGGCGCCGCGCGGGCCGCGGCGGAGCACCTGGCGGCGACCGACGACGCCGGCCTCGTCGAGGCGCTGGGCGAACCGGTGCACATGGTCGCCGGTGACGCGGCAGCCTTCAAGATCACCACCGAACGCGACCTGTGGCTCGCGTCCCTCGTGTTGCAGGAGACCAACGCATGACCGACTCGTCCAGCACGCCGGACGCCGCGCGGCCGGCCCCGGGCGGGTACCCCCTGCCCCGCACCGGGATCGGGGTCGACGTGCACGCCTATGCGCCGGACAGCGCCGACCGCGAGCTCTGGCTCGGCGGCCTGCACTGGCCGGGGGAGCGTGGCCTGGCCGGGCACTCCGACGCCGACGTCGCGGCGCACGCGGCGGCGGACGCGCTGTTCTCGGCGTCGGGCCTGGGCGACCTCGGATCGCATTTCGGGACGGGCCGTCCCGAGTGGGCCGGGGCGTCCGGGACGACGCTTCTCGCCGAAGCCGCGCGGCGCGTACGCGCCGCCGGGTACATGATCGGTAATGTGGCAGTCCAGGTGATCGGAAACCATCCGCGGGTCGGCACGCGGCGCGACGAGGCACAGGCGGCGCTCTCCGCCGCTGCAGGCGCGCCGGTCTCGCTGACCGCGACCACTACCGACGCGCTCGGCCTGACGGGCCGCGGCGAGGGTATCGCGGCGATCGCGACGGCGCTCGTGGTACCCGACGGAGGCGAGGCATGAACAAGCGCAAGTCGCTCGAAGAGCGTCGGGCCGAGATCGTCGAGGCAGGTCTGAGCGTAGCGATGCGCGAGGGCGTCGAGTCCGTGACGGTGCGCCGCGTGGCGCAGGAGGCCGGGATCTCGCTCGGCACCGTGCACTACTGCTTCGACGACAAGGACGCGATGCTGCGGGCCATGGGCCGCGCCATCGCGCTGCGGGCGTCGGAGCCAGTGCTCTCCGCGCTCGACTTCGGCCCCGACCGGAGAGCCCTGGCGGACGCCACCGTCGACGCGCTGCTGGTCGGGCTGAAGGAGCACCAGCACATGCGGCTGCTGACCTTCGAGTTCGCGGTATCGGGCGCGCGGACGCCGGTGCTGCGCGAGGTCGCGCAGGCCCACCTCAAGCAGAGCATCGCGATGACCCGCGAGTACCTGCTGCGGCTGGCGGGTGTCGCCCGCGTCACCTACCGCACCGAGATCGGCGCGCTCGCGCGGATGACCGCGCTGCGGATCGACGGCATCGAGCTCGCGTGGATGGTGGACCAGGACGACGCCGCCGCGCACGAGGGGTTCGCGGTCCTCGCCCGCGACGTGTTCGGCGAGATGGAGCCGTCCCTGGCTCCGGCTCAGCCGTCGTAGGCGTTCAGCCGAAGACCCGCCGCGTATAGGGGTTCGCGAACACCCCTTCGGGGTCGGCGGCCTCCCGCACCCGCTGGAAGTCCGGGAACCGGCGGTACTGGTCGGCCAGGTACTCCGCGTCGCGGCTGTGCATCTTGCCCCAGTGTGGGCGCCCGCCCACGGCGGTGAAGATCTGCTCGGCGGCGTCGAAGTACCGGGCGTACGGCAGGCGCCAGTACTGGTGGACCGCCACGTACGCGGTCTCGCGGCCGTACGCGGTGGACAGCCAGACGTCGTCGGCGGGCGCGAAGCGCACCTCCACGGGGAACGGGATGTTCTCGCCCGTGGACCGCTGCCAGCCGTCGAGCTCGCCCAGCACGTCGACGACGGCGTCGCGCGGCACCGCAAACTCCATCTCACGGAACCGCACGCGGCGGTGGGTGCAGTAGACCTCGTGCGACGGCGCCGTGTACCGGCGGGCGCTCAGGGCGCGTGCCGACACGGCGTTGAGCGTAGGCGTCGCCGCGGGCACGGCCGTCGCGACCCGGTTGACGGCCTCGAACAGCCCGTTCGACAGCACCTCCTCGTCGAGGAAGGAGCGGGCGGCCCCAGCAGCCTTGCGCAGGCGGTGCCCGAAGCCCGAGCCCGCGCTCGTCCCGGCCTCCACCCGCGTGTTGCGCAGGGTGAGCGCCCGGCGCGTGGCCGGGAACCAGTAGAACTCGAAGTGGTCGGTGTCGGCGACGAGGTCGTGCACGTTCTCGAGGACGCGGTCCAGCGGCCAGGGCTCCTCGACGGCGTGCAGGTCGAAGGCGGGGACCGCCTCGATGGTCACGGTGCTCAGCACGCCGGTGGCGCCGAGCCCGAGACGCGAGGCCTCGAACAGGTCGTGCCGCTCGGTGGGCGTGGCGCGCGTGACGTCGCCGTCGGGCCCCATGACGGTCAGGGCCCGCACCCGGGTGGCGAGGCCGCCGAAGCGGGCGCCCGTGCCGTGCGTGCCCGTGGAGATGGCGCCGGCAATCGACTGCTGGTCGATGTCGCCAAGGTTCTGCATGGCGAGCCCGCGCTCGGCCAGGACCCGGTTGAGCTGGTGCAGCCGCATGCCCGCACCCACGGTGACCAGGGCGTGGCCCGTGTCGGGGTCGCGCTCGACGCGGTGCAGCGCGTTCAGGCGATCGAGGCTGAGCTGCACGCCGTCGGTGGCGGCCGCCGGCATGAACGAGTGCCCGCCGCCGACCACGCGGACCGGGTGGCCCTCCTTCACGGCGCGCCGCACGGCGTCGGACAGCTCGTCCTCCGAAGCCGGCTGCTCCTGCCGCACGGGCGTCACACTGACGTTGCGCGCCCAGTTCGTCCAGATCACGGGAGCACTATCCCACGCGATCGCGCCGTGAACTAGACCTCTGCCGCTGGCCGGGGCCTGGGGGTAGCGTTCGCACATGAGCTCCGCAGCAGCCACCGCCGCGCGGCTGAGCGCCGCCACGTCCGGCCTGCCCGCCCCCGTCGCGGTCGTCGACCTGGACGTGTTCGACACCAACGCGCTCGACCTCCTCAAGCGGTCCGACGGCGTCCCCGTCCGCGTCGCGTCGAAGTCCGTGCGCGTGCGCTCCCTCGTCGAGCGCGCGCTGGGCCACGGGTTCTCCGGCGTGATGGCGTACTCGCTGCGCGAGGCGTTGTGGCTGGTCAGCGAGGGTATGCGCGACGTGCTGGTCGGGTATCCGACGGTCGATGGGGAGGCGCTGGCCGCCCTGGCCGCCGACGCCACGGCCCGCGCCGAGATCACCCTGATGGTCGACGACGTCGCCCACCTCGGCCTGATAGCGGCGGCCGAGCAGCTGGTTGGCGGGGCGGACGGCGCCAGCGACGGCAGTGTTGCCGGCCCGATCAAGGTCTGCCTGGACGTCGACTGCTCGCTGCGGCTCGGCGCCGGCCGGCTGACCGCCCACCTCGGGGTACGCCGATCGCCCCTGCGCGAGCCCGGCGACATCGCGGCCCTCGCGACCGTGGCCCAGGCGAAGGGCCTCGCGGTGCGCGGCCTCATGTTCTACGAGGCCCAGGTGGCCGGCCTGCCGGACACGAGCCCCGCCGTCCGGCTGGTCAAGCGCCTCTCGATGCGGGAGGTGAACGAGCGGCGGGTGCGGATCCTCGCGGCGGTGCGCGACGCCGTCGGGCAGGAGGTGGAGCTCGTGAACGCGGGCGGGACCGGGTCGATCGAGGTGAGCGGCGCCGCGCCCGGCGTCACCGAGGTGACCTCCGGCTCCGGCCTGTACGCGCCCGGCCTGTTCGACGGCTACCGCTCGTTCGAGGCGCGCCCCGCGGCGTTCTTCGGGCTCGACATCGTGCGCGAGCCCGCACCCGGCTGGGTGACGGCGTTCGCCGGCGGCTACGTGGCGTCGGGCAAGGCGGGCGCCGCGCGGGTCCCGCGCCTGTTCACGCCCGGCTACACGCTGAGCGGCCCGGAGGGCGTGGGGGAGGTCCAGACGCCGCTGCGCGCGGCACGCGGGGCCGTGCCCGACGGCGGGCTGCGCACCGGCGACCGCGTCTGGCTCCGGCACGCGAAGGCGGGCGAGATGATGGAGCGCTTCGACCAGGTGCACCTGGTGCGCGGCGCGGAGATCGTGGAGACGGTGCCGACGTACCGGGGCGAGTCCAAGAACTTCGGGTAGTCCGCGAGGCGGGGCATCGGGTAGAACAAGGGCCATGCCCCGTACGCACCACCGCAACCAGCCCATGACGGGCCGCGATCCCCACGAGCCCGCGCGCACCGCGACCCCGCTGGAGCTGCTGTTCGACCTGGCGTTCGTCGTCGGGTTCGGCGTGGCCGGGGAGCAGGGCGCCCACCTGGTCGCCGACGGACACGTCGCCGCCGGCGTGATCGGGTTCGCGCTCTCGATGTTCGCCATCTGCTGGGCGTGGATCAACTTCTCGTGGTTCGCCTCCGCGTTCGACACCGACGACTGGTTCTACCGCGTCACCACGATGGTCCAGATGGTCGGGGTCGTGGTGCTCGCGCTCGGCCTGCCGGAGCTGTTCGAGTCGCTGGTGGAGGGCGACCGGGTGCACAACGAGGTGGTCGTCGCCGGGTACATCGTGATGCGCCTGGCCATGCTCGTGCAGTGGCTGCGCGCGGCCCGGCAGGCACCCGAGTACCGGGCGACAGCCATGGGGTACGTGTGGAACCTCGTGATCACCCAGGCCGGGTGGGTGGCCCTCGCGATCGCGGCCGTGAGCGTGCCGGTCTTCCTCGTGGGCTGGGTGGTGCTCAGTGCCGCGGAGATGGCCGGACCCTACGTCGCCGAGCGGCTCCGCACGCACGAGTCCGGCTGGCGGAGCACTCCGTGGCACGCCCACCACATGGCCGAGCGGTACGGGCTGCTGGCCATCATTACCCTCGGCGAGGGCGTGATCGGTACGGTCGCGTCGCTGTCCGCCGTCACCCACGACTCGGGCTGGACGCTCGACGCCGCCCTCGTGGCGCTCGCCGGCACCGGCCTCACGTTCGGGCTCTGGTGGACGTACTACCTCACGCCCGACGCCGAGATGCTGCACCGGCACCGAGAGCGGTCGTGGGCCTGGGGCTACGGGAACATCCTGGTCTTCGCGGGGCTCGCCGGCGTGGGCGCCGGGCTGCACGTGGCGGCGTACTACCTGGAGGGTGAGTCCCACATCGGGGCGGTGGGCACGGTCCTCGCCGTCGCCGTGCCGGTGCTCGTCTTCGTGCTCGCCGACTACGTCCAGTTCTGGGTCCTGACCAGGTCGTTCGACACGCTGCACATGTTCCTGGTCATCGGCACCGTCGTGGCCCTCGTCGCGGCCGTCGCCACCGCCGCGGCCGGTTTCCACATGGCGTGGTCGCTGCTCCTGGTCATGCTCGCGCCGGTCGTGACGATCGTCGGCTACGAGGTGCGCGGGCACGAGCACGTGGCGCGCCTGCTCGCCGAGGGGACTTCCTGATCCCGGCGGGCGGCGTCGGCCCCGTGCAACGGGCGCCGTCGGGCAGGAAAGGGGTGTGCGGACGCCGGTACCCTTGACAGGTGACCATTCGCCTGTTTGACACCGCCACGCGCGAGGTGCGCGACTTCACCCCCATCACCCCGGGCGAGGTCGGCATCTACCTGTGTGGCGCCACGGTGCAGGCACCCCCGCACGTCGGCCACCTGCGCCCCGCCGTCGCGTTCGACGTGCTGCGCCGCTGGCTGACCCGGCGGGGCCTGAAGGTCACCATGATCCGGAACGTCACGGACATCGACGACAAGGTGCTGACCAAGTCGGCCGCTGCAGGCCGCGAGTGGTGGGCGCACGCCGCGCTGTACGAGCGCGTCTTCACCCAGGCGTACGACGCGCTCGGCGTCATCCCGCCCACCTACGAGCCGCGCGCCACCGGCAGCGTGCCCGAGATGGTGGCGCTCATGGAGCGCCTGGTCGAGAAGGGCCACGCCTACAGCACGGGCGAGGGCAACGTCTGGTTCGACGTCCACTCCTGGCCCGCCTACGGGGAGCTCACGCGGCAGCGGGTCGAGGACCTGAGCCCCGAGGAGGGCACGGAGGCCGCGGCGGGCTCGCCGAGCGAGGCCAAGAAGAACCCGCACGACTTCGCGCTGTGGAAGGCCCCGAAGCCGAGCGATCCCGCGTCGGCGTCGTGGGCCACCCCGTACGGGCGCGGGCGCCCCGGCTGGCACCTGGAGTGCTCGGCCATGGCCCAGCGCTACCTGGGCGATACCTTCGACATCCACGGCGGCGGCCTCGACCTGCGGTTCCCGCACCACGAGAACGAGCAGGCGCAGTCGCGGGCCGCGGGCTACGGGTTCGCGCAGCGCTGGATGCACGTGGCGTGGGTCACGCAGTCGGGCGTGAAGATGTCGAAGTCCCTGGGCAACGGCCTCCTGGTCAGCGAGCTGCTGAACCAGGCGCCCGCACCCGTGGTGCGCTACGCGCTGGCCGCCGTGCAGTACCGGTCGATGCTGGAGTGGTCGCCCGACACCCTCGACGAGGCGCGCACCACCTGGGACCGCCTGTCGGGCTTCGTCACGCGCGCCTCCGAGCGGGTGGGCGGCGTCCCGGCCGAGGAGGTCGCCAAGGCGGAGGTCCCCGAGGCCTTCGCGGCGGCCATGGACGACGACCTGAACGTGCCGCAGGCGCTCGCCGTCGTGCACGAGCACCTGCGGGCCGGCAACACCGCTCTCACCTCGGGGACCGACGCCGCGGTGCGTGACGAGCTGGTGACGCTGCGTGCGATGCTGGACGTGCTGGGCCTCGACCCCGCCGACCCGCAGTGGGCGACGTCCACGGACGACCGGTACGCCGCAGCGCTCGACGAGCTCGTCAGGGCCGAGCTCAAGGCCCGCGCCGCGGCGCGTGCCACGAAGGACTGGGCCACCTCTGACGCCATCCGGGACCGCCTCGCGGCCGCGGGCATCGAGGTCCAGGACTCCGCCGACGGCGCCCGCTGGGCGCTCTCCTGACCTTTTCCCTGGTGGCCGCGCTCGTCGCTGCCACCTCGACCGAACCCGCGGTGGTCGCGACAAGCTCGACCACCGGCTGAGAGACGAGACACACGATGGCAGGCAACTCGAAGCGCGCCGGTGCGGTGCGCAAGGCCGGCTCCAAGAAGGGAGCCCAGGTAGGGACCGGCGGCCACAGCCGCAAGGCGCTGCAGGGCAAGGGCCCCACGCCCAAGGCGGAGGACCGGACCTACCACCCGGCGCACCAGCGCAAGGTCGCCGCCGAGAAGCGGGTGGCTGCCGGACGTCGTCCCGGCGCCCCGGGCGGGCGCGGGGCCGGCCGCAAGGGCGCCGGGGCGGTGGAGGTCGTCGCCGGCCGCAATGCGGTGGTGGAGGCGCTGCGCGCCGAGATGCCCGTCGAGGGCATCTACCTGGCCACGCACCTGGAGTCGGACGACCGCACCCGCGAGATCCTGGAGATCGCGCACGCGCGCAGCCACCCGATGTTCGAGGCGTCGCGCCTCGACCTGGACCGGCTCACCGACGGCGCGGTGCACCAGGGCGTCGCGATGAAGGTGCCGCCGTACGACTACAAGGACGCCGACGACCTGCTCGACGCCGCGGCCGAGGCCGGCCAGCCGCCGCTGATCGTGGCGCTCGACAGCGTCACCGACCCCCGCAACCTGGGCGCGGTGCTCCGGTCCGCCGGGGCCTTCGGCGCGCACGGCGTGCTGGTGCCGGAGCGGCGCGCCGCGGGGGTGACGGCGTCGGCCTGGAAGGTGTCGGCGGGCGCCGCCGCGCGTGTCCCGGTGGCGCGGGCGACCAACCTGGCGCGCGAGCTCGCCGAGCTGAAGAAGACCGGCTGCTTCGTGGTGGGCCTCGACGCCGGCGGCGACATGCCCGCGGGCGAGCTCGCGTACGCGACCGACCCGCTGGTGCTGGTCGTGGGCTCCGAGGGCAAGGGCCTGTCCCGCCTGGTGCGCGACACCTGCGACGCGATCGTGTCGATCCCGATGGCGACGACCACGGAGTCGCTGAACGCGGCCGTGGCGGCCGGTATCACGCTGTACGAGGTGGCCAAGCAGCGCGCGGCGGCGAGCTAGGCCCCCGGCTCGGCCTCGTCCGGCTCGAGGCCGAGCACCATGTCCTCGTCGCCCGGCGGGAGGCCGAGCACGGCGTCCTCGTCGGGGCGGTCCCGCAGCACGTTCTCCACGTACGACTCCGCGGCCTCGGGCAGCGGGATGTCCCGCTGCGCCTGCTGCGAGATGAACCAGCGGTGGTCGAGGATCTCGTGGAAGAGCTGCGCCGGCTCCAGCTTGCGGCGCAGCTCGCGCGGCACGGCGTCGATGGTCGGGCGGAAGACCTGGCGGACCCAGGCGTGCGCCACTATCTGCTCCTGGTCGTTCTGCCGGTCCGTCGCGGCGCGGTAGCTGTCGAGGTCGTTGAGCATGCGGCGGGCCTGGTTCTCCTGGACGTCCAGCCCCGTGAGGCGGAGCAGACGGCGGGAGTGGTGCCCGGCGTCGACCACCTTGGGCTGGATGCGCACCTTGGTGCCGTCGATGTCCGTGGTGATCTCGAGCTCGCCGACGTCGAAGCCGAGGTCGTTGAGCCGCTCGATGCGGGCGGCGACGCGCCAGCGGTCGTCGGAGGCGAACGCCTCCGAGACGGTGAGGGCGTCCCACAGCTCCTGGTAGCGCTCCACGAGGGCGTCGCCGATGGCCACCTCGTCGACGTCCTCGTCGAGCAGCTCGCCCGCGGTGAGGTCCATCAGCTCGCCGATGATGTTGGTGCGGGCGAGGTCGACGTCGTAGTTGCGCTGGCCGTTGGTCAGGGTGCGGTGCATGTCGCCGGTCTCGGCGTCGACCAGGTAGGCCGCGAAGGTCTCGGCGTCGCGCCGGAACAGGGTGTTCGAGAGCGAGACGTCGCCCCAGTAGAAGCCCACGAGGTGCAGCCGGACCAGGAGCACCGCGAGGGCGTCGATGAGGCGGGTCGCCGTGTCCGGGCGCAGGTCCTGGCTGAACAGGGCGCGGTAGGGCAGGGAGAACTGCAGGTGCTCGGTGATGAGCACGGCCTCGAGCCGCTCGCCGTCGGGCGCGCTGCGGCCCGTGATGACGCCCACCGGGACGACCGAGGGCACCTCGATGCGGTGGAGCTGGCGCAGCAGCTCGTACTCGCGGTAGGCGACGGTCTCGCCGATCTCCTTGATCGCGATGACGCGGCCCCCGTGGTTGACGAAGCGGACCACGTGCCGCGAGATGCCCTGGGGCAGGGCGGCCAGGACGTCTTCCGGCCAGTCGACCAGCGGCACGTCCCACGGGAGGTCCAGCAGCGCGGGGTCGGGTGCGACCGCGGTGATCTGGAGAGTCTGCTGGGGCATGGGCACCAATCTGAGCTGAGCCGGCCACCTGGCCGGGCAGGCCAGGCAGGCCAGGGGCTCCGCGCTGGGCGGAGTGATAACAGGCCTGCGGGGTGTGTTGCCGTCGCTGGTCGAGCTTGTCGAGACCTGGGCCTCGACAAGCTCGACC
>NZ_JBHUUX010000105.1:0-11189 GCF_042670845.1 Promicromonospora sp. NPDC057138
AGCCTGTCGAGACCTCGTCCCCGGTCTCGACAGGCTCGACCACCGGCTCCGCCTCGACCACCGGCTCGGGCTCGGCCACCGGCTCCGCGTCGACTACCGGGGCCGGACGCCGGCCGAGCATGTCGACCTTGTTCAGCCACTCGTTCCCGGCGATGACCTTCGAGAAGCTGACCTTCTCCGACGCCAGCATGAGCCCGACGACGCCCGCGAGCGCCGCCCACCGCACCGCACGGGGCGCACCGAACGCGATCTGGCTGCCGACCAGGGCGCCGAGGGCGTTGGCGCCGCCGTCGCCCAGCATGTCCTTCTCCCCGAGGTCTCCGGGGGCGGCCGCGGCCGCGGCGCCCAGGACGGCCCCGGTGGCGCCGGCGCCACCGAGCACGAACGGGAGGCTCGCCGCCGCGCCCGCCTTGAGGGCTCGGCCGGGCCGCAGGTCGAAGAGGTTGATCAGGTTCGCGGTGCCCCCGATGAGGGCGCCGTTGAGGCCGACGTCGACAAGGTGCCCGAACGCGCCGCCCGTGCGCCGGGTGCCCACCGCCGCCGCCACGAGCGCGGAGCCCGAGATGCCGAGCACCTTGAGCCCGCCGGTGGTCAGGCGGCCCTCCTTGAGCGCGCCGAGGTGGCCCCGCAGGCCCTTGGTGCGCACGGAGGTGTCCTCGGCGAGGTCGTCGACCAGGCCGAACCCGCCGGCGGCGGCCGTCGCGAACGCCGTCGCCCCGGGAGCGTTGCCGCCCCCGACGGCCGCGCCCGCCACCAGGCCCGCCGCGACCGCGGGGCCCTCCAGCAGGCTGATCGGTTCGCCGCGGTGGTTGGTCCGCGTCCACGTCGACGGGCCGCCGAGGCCGCCCTGCGCCACCTTCTCGTCGAGCTTGCGGCGCGCGAACGCCGTCGCGACTCCGGCGACGATGCCAGCGACGATGAACCTGCCTGCACCCATGGCTACCCCTCGGTCTGTGTCGGTTGTTCGGGTCGGTTCTGCATCAGCCTCTACTTATATCGGCTGAGCCTGCGGTTCCGCTCCGGGCGCGTGCCTCGTTCCTCGGCCCACACCCTGCGCTGCACCTCCGGCTCAGCCGACGGGCGGCAGGACTCCGGTCGCGTCGTCCTCGAGGCCGTACTGCCCGACGACGCCCTCCAGCCGCGCGGCGACCGCGAGCGGCACGTTGATGCGGCCCACGATCCGGTCGACGCCGCTCACCGTGCTGACCTCGGCGGCGATCTCCTCGTCGTCCCGCACTGCCTGCACCGTGTCGCCGGGCTCGTCGGTCGGCCCGGCGAGCACAGCGGCTCCGGAGACCTGCTGCGCAGCGCGGGTCACGGCGGTCCACACGTCCGGGGTCGGCTCCGTCTCCTCGGTGGTGCCGTCCGCGGTCTCCTGCGGCTGCCCGGCCGAGCCCACGAGCAGCACGAGTGCCTGCGCGGGCTCGGTCTGGTCGTCGTCGCCCGGCTCGACGAAGCCGAATCGCTCCAGCTGCGCCTCCAGGTCGGTCGCCTGCGAGCTGCGGACCGCCCCGCCGTCACCGCCCTCGCTGCCGGTCAGCGCGAGGGCGAGCGCCGCGCCGAGCGTCGCGCTCGGGTCGTCGCCCTCGGGCGCCGCCGCGCCGAGGCCCGCGCGCAGGCCGTCGGCGACGGTCTCGCGCGACGACTCCTCGGCGCTGTCGGTCCAGGCCTCCGTGAGCACGGACTGGGACACGACGTTCGCGCCGGCCGAGTCGAGCTGGTTCAGCACGCCGTCGTGGACGTCCTCGGGGACCTCGCCGAGCAGCACGACCGCCACGCGGTTGCCCTGGAGCGATCCGGTGACGAGCTGCGTGCCCACCGCCTCGATGTACCGCTCGTCGCCGTCGAGGGCGCCCTGCGTGGCGTCCAGCTCGGTGCGCAGCTCGGTGCGCTCGGCGCGCAGCGCGTCCACCTGCTCCGTCAGGGTCTCCCCGATCGCTCCCTGCAGGGGGCCGGCACCGAGGATGATGCCGACGGCGAGGGCGAGGAAGACGGAGATGAGCGAGACGAGGTGGTATCGGAAGTCGATCACGGTAGGGAAGAGTCCTTAAGCATGTTCCGGGCGATCAGCCCGGCATCAGGTCGGGGCGGCAGAGGTCCAGGAGCTAGGTCCGGGCCGGTCAGCCGCCGAAGAGGTTACCGATCGAGGACACGACGTCGTCGAGGCGTGCCCCCATCAGTCCGAAGAAGGTCTGGCCCGCCGACGTCGACGCCAGCGCCGCGAGCACCGCCGCGACGCCCGCGCTCGACAGCAGCGTGAGCTGGGTGTTCGAGATCCGCGTGCGGTACAGGCGCGACACGCCCTTGGCGTCCACGAGCTTGCCGCCGACCCGCAGCCGGGTGAGGAAGGTCGAGGCCATGCCCGCGCGCCCCTTGTCGAGGAACTCGACGAGCGTGGCGTGCGTGCCGACGGCGACGATGAGCTCGGCGCCCTTGTCGTCGGCCAGGAGCATGGTGATGTCCTCGCTGGTCCCCGTGGCGGGGAACACCACGGGCTCTACGCCGAGCGCCTTCACGCGCTCCAGCCCGGGGGCCTTGCCGTCGCGGTAGGCGTGCACGACGATCTCCGCGCCGCAGGCCAGCGCCCGGTCGGAGACGGAGTCCATGTCGCCGACGATCATGTCGGGCTGCCAGCCCGCGTCGATGATCGCGTCCGCGCCGCCGTCCACGCCGATCAGGACCGGCCGGTTCTCCCGGATGTAGGACCGCAGCAGCGCCAGGTCCTCCCGGTAGTGGTATCCGCGCACCACGATCAGCACGTGGCGGCCCTCGATGGAGGTGCGGATGTCGGGCACGCCGACGCCGTCGAGCAGGAGGTCCCGCTCGCGGCGCAGGTAGGTCATGGTGTTCTCGGCGAACCGCTCGATCTCGGCCGACAGCCCCTCGCGGGCGGTCGCCATGTTCGCGGCGATCGTCTGCGGCGTCTGGTACGTGCCTTTGGCCACGACCGCGCCGTCGACGATGATCTCCCCGCCCACGATCTCGAGCTCGGCGCGCTCGCCGACCGCCATGATCGCCGGGCCGAGGTCGTCCACCAGGACGATGCCGGCCTCGACCAGGATGTTCGGGCCCGTGTTGGGGTACCGGCCCGAGGTCGACGGCGCTGCGTTCAGCACCGCGACGGGCCCGGCGGAAACGAGCGCGTCCGCGGCCACGCGGTCGATGTCGACGTGGTCGATCACCGCGACGTCGCCGTGGCTGAGCCGGGACGTGAGCTCCTTGGTGCGCGCCCCGATCCGGGCAGGGCCGTGCACGGCGGCCTGCGTCAGTGCCAAGGACTGCGCGGCGGCGCTCTTCTCAGCGCTCTTCTCAGCGCGCTTCTCAGCGCGCTTCTCGGGTCGGGAGGTCAGCTTCATCCGGCCTATCGTCCCACGACCGAGGATTCCAGGAGCTCCAGCGCGTGGGTCCGTGCCGTCTCCGAGTCGTCCTGGCCGGACAGCATGCGCGCCAGTTCCCGCACCCGCGCGTCAGCGGTGACCTCCCGCACGCCCGTAACCGTGATCATTCCGTCATCTTCACCCTGCGTGGCGCCGTCGCCGTCCGAGCTCTTGGTGACCACGAGGTGCGCGTCTGCGAACGCCGCGACCTGGGCCAGGTGGGTCACGACGACCACCTGCGTGCTACGACCGAGCTGCGCCAGACGGCGGCCCACCTCGACGGCGGCCCGGCCGCCCACCCCGGCGTCGACCTCGTCGAACACGAACGTGCTGCGCGGGGTGTCCGCGGTGCGCTCCGCCGCGGCACCGCCCGACGTCGCCAGCGCGACCTCCAGCGCGAGCATCACGCGGGAGAGCTCGCCGCCGGACGCGCCCTTGCCGAGCGGCCGCTCCGGCGCCCCCGGGTGCGGCACGAGCAGGAAGGTCACCTGGTCGGCGCCGAACGGGCCCGGCTGCTCGAGCGGTTCCACCGAGACCACGAGGTGGGCGCCGCCCATCGCGAGGCCGTGCAGCTCGTTCGTCACGGCGTCGGCGAGCTGGGACGCGCCCCGGGTGCGCTCGGCGGTCAGGATCTCGGCCAGCCGGCCCAGCTCTCCGTCCAGCTCCGTCACGCGGTCGCGCATGGAGGCGAGCCGGTCGCCGCCGTCGTCCAGGTCGAGCAGGCGCAGGCCCGCGTCGCTCGCCCACTGCAGCACGTCATCGATGGTCTCGCCGTAAGAGCGGGTCAGGGCGTTCAGCTCCGCCATCCGGTTGTGGGCGGTCTCCAGCCCGGCCGGGTCCGCCTGCAGGTTGTCCACGTACGCGGCGACGTCGGTGGCGACGTCGGACAGCAGGTAGCCGACCTCCGCGAACCGGGTGGCGAGCGCGCCGAGCTCCGCGTCGGAGTGGGCGGCGGAGTCCAGCGCCCGCCGCGCGCGCTCCACCAGGGCTATCGCGTTCTCCCGGGCGCCGTCGGCGTCCTCGCCGGCCACGGCCTCGTGCGCCTCGGTCGCTGCGGTGCGCAGGCCCTCCGCGTTGGACAGGCGCTCGATCAGGGCCTGCAGCTCGGCGTCCTCGCCCGTGACCGGGTCCACCCGCTCGATCTCCTCCAGGCCGATGCGCAGCAGCTCGACCTCGCGCGCCCGCTCGGCGCCGCGCGCCTCGAGGTCCGCGATCTCGGTCAGCAGGCCGCCGCGCTCGCTCCATGCCGCGCGGTAGGAGCCCAGTACGCGCTGGTGCGCCGGGCCCACGAAGGTGTCCAGGGCGTCGCGCTGCTTGGCCGACGTGCGCAGCCGCAGCTGGTCGGCCTGGCCGTGCACGGTGAACAGGTCCTCGGCGATCTCCGCGAGCACGCCCTGCGGCACCGCGCGGCCGCCCAGGTGAGCGCGCGAGCGGCCGTCGGCGATGGTGCGCAGGATCACGACAGTGCCGTCGTCCTCCACCTCGCCGCCCGCATCGGAGACCCGGCTCAGCACCGCGTCGCGGCCCGAGACCCGCACCCGGCCCTCGACCGCCGACGACGACGCGCCGGGGCGCACCGACTGCGGGTCCGCCTTGGCGCCCATGAGCAGGTTGAGGCCCGTGAGCACCATCGTCTTGCCGGCGCCGGTCTCACCCGTGATGACGGTCAGGCCGTCGGACAGGGGTACCCGGGCCGAGCGGATGACGCCCAGGTTCTCGATAGCGATCTCCTCGAGCACCTGACTCCTCAATTCTCTGGGTTTGTCTCCGCAGAAGGTACATCCTGCGCCTCGGCGTTCCCCGACCCGACACGGTCCCGCCAGCCCGATACGGGAAGATTGAACTTCGACACGAGGCGGTCCGCGAACGGCGCGTTCGACAGCCGTGCGAGCCGCACGGTACCGCCCTGGCGCACGATGACGCGAGAGCCGCGGGGCAACCGGATCTCCCGCCGCCCGTCGCAGGTCAGCACGCCCTCGACGGTCGACTGCGGCAGCACGTCGACCGTGTACCGCGACTTCGGGCCGATCACGAGCGGCCGCGCGAACAGGGCGTGCGCCGACAGCGGCACCATGAGCACGGCGTCGACGTCGGGCCAGATCACCGGGCCGCCGCCCGAGAAGGCGTGCGCCGTCGACCCCGTGGCCGTGGACATGATCACACCGTCGCAGCCGAACGAGAGCAGCGGACGGCCGTCCACCCCGATCGCCACCTCGAGCATGCGGTCCCGGGTGGCCTTCTCGACGGTCGCCTCGTTCAGCGCCCAGCCGACCACCGGCTCCGCCGTGCCGGGCAGGTGCACGGTGACGTCAACCGTCGCGCGCTCCTCGACCTCGTAGTCGCGGGCCGCGAGCCGATGCACGGCGGCCCGCAGGTCCTCCCGCTCCGACTCCGCGAGGAAGCCGACGTGCCCCAGGTTCACGCCGAGCAGCGGCACGTCGGTGCCCCGGGTCAGCTCCGCCGCACGCAGGATGGTGCCGTCACCGCCGAGCACGATCACCGCCTCCGCCCGGTGCACGCCCTCGCGGACGCGGTTGGCGGCCATGTGGTCGCCGAACTCCTCGGCCAGCGCGTCGTCGTGCAGCGTGTACTCGAAGCCAGCCGCCTTCAGCTCGCGCAGGGCCTCGGCCAGCGCCGTGACCGCCTGCGGGCGTCCGCCATGGGTCACGATCAAGACGCGCCTGGTCACGGCTTCCGCTCCTTCTGCTCGTCGGCCTGCTGGATGTCCTGCCCGTCCCGCTGGACGTCCTGCCCGTCGCCCCACCCGTCCCGCACGACGACGGCCGGCGGCTCCGGAGGGTGGCCGGGCCGGTTCGCGGGCTCGCCCCGCGCCGGGTCCCAGGCCACTGCCGCGGCGACGGCGTCCGCCACCGCCTGGTCGTGCCCGTAGGCCCGGTCGGCGCCGGGGACCAGCCACACGAAGAACTCGCGGTTGCCGCTCGGGCCGGGCAGCGGGCTCGGCACCACCGCGCGCGCCCGCAGGCCCGCGCGTTCCGCTGCCCGCACCACGGCCCGCACCGCGTCGGCGTGCAGCGCGGGGTCGCGTACCACGCCGCCGCTGCCCAGCCGCTCGCGCCCGACCTCGAACTGCGGCTTGACCATGAGCAGCGCCTGCGACCCCGGCCGCAGCACGCCCGCCACGGCGGGCAGCACCACGGTCAGCGAGATGAACGAGAGGTCGGCGACCACGAGGTCGGGCGGCCGCGTGAGGTCGGACGGCGTCAGGTCGCGGACGTTGCGACCCTCGACGACCGTTACCCGGTCGTCGGCACGCAGCGCCGGGACGAGCTGGTCATGCCCCACATCGACCGCGACCACGTGGGCCGCGCCCCGGCGCAGGAGCACGTCGGTGAAGCCGCCCGTGGACGCGCCGAGATCGGCGCAGAACGCGCCCTCGATCCGCGGCCCGCCCGGCACGCGGGCCAGCGCGTCCAGCGCTCCGGCCAGCTTGAGTCCGGCGCGGGACGCGAACTCGTGCTCGAGATCGGGCCCGGGCGCCACGGACACGTCCTCGCCGTCGGCCACCGCCGACGACGGCTTGGCAACCGCCCGGCCCGCGATCCGCACCCGGCCGGACGCGACGAGCTCCGCGGCATGCCGCCGCGACCTGGCCAGCCCACGGCGGACCAGCTCAGCGTCCACCCGCGCGCTCGCTGTCATCGTCACCACCGTCAGGCGTCACCGCTCAGGTGCGCCCGCAGGGCGTCGTGCACTGCCTCGAACCGGGCGACGTGGTCGGCCGGGGGCAGGTCGTCGAGCCCGTCGAGCGCGTCCAGGGCGTCCCGGACGCCCGCGTCGGGATCGGCCGGGCCGCTCGAAGGTCCCTCGGTGTCGTAGAACTCGTCCATCGTGCGTCAACGCTCCACTGTGCTCGTCCGTGCCCGTCGGCTGCCTGTCGCGCCTACCTCGAGCCGTCTGCCTGCTGCCACACACGGTACCCGCCGCCTCCGACAGAGCCCCGGTGGACCCGCCCCCGCTCCGCCGAGCTCCGCCCGCCCAGCGATCCGGCCCGAAAGATCGCACCGATATCGCGCGAATCACTGGGCCGGCGCGGGCCTCAGGGGGAGACCGTCAGGGCCGGGACCGTGTCAACCGCCAGGGGCTCGCCGACGTCGACGGCGGACCACGCCGCGGCGCAGGCGGCACGGACCAGGTCGATCCCCGAGCCGTCGAGCCGCAGCTCGCCGTCGGTCACCTGGGCGGCCGCCGCGCCGCAGACGTACCAGCCGTCGGCGAGGACAGGCACCGGGTGCGGCTCCAGGAGCGCGCGGAGGTCGGCGCCCAGGTACGACGGGCGCTCCCCCGGCACGGCGAGCACGGCGTCGCGCGCCGTCGAGACGCCCGTCAGCACATGCAGCCCCGGATAACCGCCGCCACGCGCGCCCGCGAGGTCCGTGTCGAGCCGGTCGCCGATCACCAGCGGCCGGCTCGCCTCGGCCCGCTCGACCGCCAGCCGGTACATGGTGGGCGACGGCTTGCCCGCGCTGTCGGGCGTGACGCCCGTGGCAGACCGCACGGCACCGACCAGCGCGCCGTTCCCCGGGGCGAAGCCCCGCGCCGTCGGGAGCGACAGATCCAGGTTGCTCGCCACGTGCCAGGCGCCGCGGCCCACCGCGTAGGCGGCCTCGGCGAGCTGGGTCCAGCCCACCTCGGGCGCGTAGCCCTGCGCGACGGCGTCCGGGTCGTCGTCCGCCGACTCCACCACGGTGAAGCCAGCCGACCGCACGGCCGTAACCAGGCCCTTGCCGCCCACGACCAGCACCTTCGCCCCCGGGTCCAGCCGCGTGGTGAGCAGCGCGGCGCACGCCTGGGCCGCGGTCATCACCTCGTCCGGGTCCGTCGGGATGTCCAGGCCCGTGAGCTGCCCAGCGACATCCTCCGGCTCGCGCGACGCGTTGTTCGTCACGAACACCAGCCGCATCCCGCCCGACCGCGCGGCGGCCAGGCTGTCGGCCGCATGCTCGATCGGCAGATGCCCCTTGTACGCCACGCCGTCCAGGTCGACGAGCGCCAGATCGTACGCCGTGGCGAGCGGGGCGTCGCTCGCCAGCAGGCCGGCGACCGCCCTCACGCCTTCTCCTGCCCGACGTCGGACCGGTCGCCCTCGGCGGGCTCGGTGGCCGGCTCCTCAGCGGACTCCTCGTCCGACTCAGGGTCGCTCGGCTCGTCGACGGCGTCCGCCTCGGGCTCGTCCTGGTCGACGGACCCGCTGCCGGACTCGGTGACGGTCTCGGCGGCCTCGTCGGGCTGGTTGCCCTCTTCCGGCTCGTCGGAGTCGGCGCCCTCCTCCGGCTCGTCGTCCTCGTCCTCGTCGTCCTCGTCGGCCGAATCGGCGGAGTCCGGCGAGTCAGCAGAGTCGGCGGAGTCCGCGGAATCCGACGAGTCAGCGGAGCCGGACGAGTCGCCGGAGTCAGCAGACTCCTCGTGCTCGTCGGCGTCCTCATCGAGCTCATCGTCCGGCTCGTCCTCGTCCGACTGGTCTTGGTCCGACTCGTCCTTCGCGAACTCCTCCGGGTGATCGGCGACGTACTCCTCCTCGGCGAGCGCCGCGTCCTCCTCGACGTCGAACACCGTGATGTCCTCGTCAGGAGCCTCGGCGCCGATGGCCCGCTCGAGCGCCTTGCTGTCGACGGTGGCGAGCAGAGCCGCCGCCTCGTCGGCCCGGCCCGCGGCCTCGAGCGCCACGGCACGCGCCTGCAGCACGCGCAGGCCGAGGTCGCCCTTGGCGTCCTCCGCCGCGACCTTGTCGAGCACGGCCAGGGCTGCCTCGTGCTCGCCCAGGTCGGAACGGGCGCCGCTCGCCACTATGGCGAGCTCGACGCGCCCGGTCGCGTCGAGCGACGCGGCCTCCTCCGACGCCGCGAGCGCCAGTGCGCGCTCCGGCCTGCCTAGGCCGCGCTCGGCGTCGGCCATGATCGGCAGGTGCTCCGACGAGCCGTTCAGCCGGCGCACGGTACGCAGCTCGCGCAGCGCCTCCGCGAAGCGGTTGGTGTGGTACGCGGCGAGCCCCGCGGCCTCGCGCACGATGTCGATCCGGCCCGCGCCGCGCACCGCCGCCTGGGTGTGCTCGTAGGCACGCTCCGGGTCGACGTCGAGCAGCCGGCCCGCCATCACCAGGTGCAGCCCGACGTACTCGGCGTGGTCCTTGCTCAACCCCCGCAGGCGCGCGCGCACGTCGCGGTCGAGCTGGCTGAAGCTGGCGTCCTCGGCGATCTCCGGCTCCGGGGCGCGGGGCGCGCGCTCCTCCCGAACGTCCTGACGCGGACGGTCGTCGCGGTCACCGAACGAGCGACGGTCGCCGCCGCGATCGTCCCGGCGCGGACGGTCGCCGCCGGCGCCGCGGACGGTGCGTGCCCCGCGGTCGTCGCGACCCCGGCTGTCCCGAGCGCCCCGGTCGTCCCGGTCACCGAACGAACGGCGCGGCGCGTCGTCGCCGCGGCGTGCGGGACGGTCGGAGCTCCGGTCGTCGCGGCGCGCCGGGCGGTCGCTGCCACGATCCTCGAAGGAACGGCGGGGGCGGTCGCTGCCGCGGTCGTCGCCACGCGAACGGTCGTCACGACGCGGCCGGTCGCTGTCGTTCCCGCGGAACGGACGAGCCCCGCGGTCGTCGCGGCCACGGCTGTCCCGGGCACCGCGATCGTCACGGTCGCCAGAGGGACGGCGCGGGCGATCGTCGTCGCTGCGGCGGAACGGGCGATCGGCACCCCGGTCGTCGCGCCGCGGGCGGTCGTCCTCGGTGCTCCGCGGGCGGTCGTCCCGGTCGCCGAACGAACGGCGGGGCCGCTCGTCGTCGTTGCGCTGGAACGGGCGGTCGGTGCCGCGGTCGTCGCGACGGAACGGGCGGTCGTCGCGACGCACCGGACGGTCACCACCCCGGTCCTCGAACGAGCGGCGCGGACGGTCGTCGTCCCGACGTGCGGGGCGGTCGTCGTCCCGACGTGCCGGACGGCTCGCGCCGCGGTCCTCAAAGCTGCGCCGCGGGCGGTCGTCACGGTCACCGAACGAACGACGCGGACGGTCGTCGCGGTCGAAGCTCCGGCGCGGTCCGTCGTCACGACGTGCGGGGCGGTCGTCCTCCCGGCGCGCCGGGCGGTCGTGCTCGCGACGCACGGGACGGCCGCCGTCGCGATGCACCGGGCGGTCGCCGCCGCGGTTGTCCCGCTCCTCGTACGGCCGGCGCGGGCGGTCGCCGTCGTTCCCGCGGTACGGGCGGTCGGTGCGTGCGCCGCGGTCGTCGCGGCCACCGCGGTTGTCCCGGTCCCCGTAGGAACGGTTGTCCCGGTCCCCGTAGGAACGACGGGGACGGTCGTCATCGTTGCGGCGGGGCGCGCGGTCCCCGGCGCCCCGGTCGTCCTGGCGGGGACGGCCGGCGCCGCGGTCATCGCGGCGCGGGCGGTCGGCCCCGCGGTCCTCGTACGGCCGGCGCGGACGGTCGTCGTCGCGCCGGGAAGCGTCGCCACCGCGCGGGCCGTCATGCCGACGGCCCCGGTCACCACCGCGCTCTCCGCCGCGGTCGTCGCGACGCGGCCCCCGGCCCTCGTTGCGACTGCCGCCCTTGCGCTCGCCGCGGCGGTCGCCCTCGCGGTCGTTCCCCTGGTCACGGGGCGTTTCGTTCACGGTGTTCCCTTCGATGACAGATGCCCGCTCATTCTCCCACGTGAGCAGGCATCCGCTGGGGTCGAGGTGCTGTGACGTGTCCGTCCACGGCGACCGCGTCACAGCGCCTGCACCGAGATCGGTCGCACGCACTCCGCCGGAAATGAGTTCGGTCGGTTGCCTCGAGATCGGTCAATTGATTGACCGATCTCGAGG
>NZ_JBHUUX010000106.1:0-11079 GCF_042670845.1 Promicromonospora sp. NPDC057138
GATTATAATAATCTAACCCTCTAACAAGCGTTGGATCGACTTCATACTCGATTCCTAATTCTTTTAAATACAGCGTGCACCCCGTCGATCTCGGCGACGGGGTGCACGCCTTTTTCACGACCGGCGTTGGCGGCGTCTCGCCCGCCCCGTGGGCGACGTCGGACGGCGGCGGCCTGAACCTGGGCCTGAACGTGTCCGACGACGCCGCCAGGGTCGCCGTCAACCGGTCCCGGGCCGCCGAGCGGCTCGGCGCGCCGGTGGCGTTCGCGACGCAGGTGCACGGCGACGCGGTGCTCGAGCTCGGTGCCGCGGAGCGGGCCAGGTGGGCGGCGCACCGTCCGCCGGCGTCCGCGGGGGAGGGCGACGCGCTGGTCACCGCGGTACGCGGGCTGGGTCTCGGCGTCCTCGTCGCCGACTGCGTGCCCGTGCTGCTGGCCGACCCGGAGGCGGGTGTGGTCGGAGTGGCGCACGCGGGGCGCAAGGGCGTCCTGGCCGGCGTGGTGCTCCGGGCCCTCGACGCGCTCGTCGCCCGGGGCGCCGACCCCGCGCGCGTGCGCGCCGTCGTCGGGCCGGCCGTGTGCGGGAAGTGCTACGAGGTGCCGGGCGCGATGCGCGACGAGGTCGCCGCAGTGGTGCCCGAGACCTACGCGACGACCAGAGACGGCACGCCCGGCCTCGACCTGCCCTCCGGGGTGGTCGCGCAGCTCGCCGCGCGGGGCGTTGCCGTGACGCGGGTCGAGCGCTGCACGCTCGAGGACCCTGCCCTGTTCTCGCACCGCCGGGCGAGCGCGGCCGGTACCACGACCGGGCGTCAGGCGGGCATCATCGCTCTGATATGACCGTTTCTCACCCTGCCCGGAGGATCGCGACACGCCGACGAGCGCGCTTCTGACCTGCGAAATCACACGGATGTCGTTTTTAACGAGCATTCGCTGAACAACTTTGGCAAAGTTGTTCGTGGCACGGCGTGTCGCACTTCCGGGTCGGATTGCGCCGGGCTACTTTTGCCAAGGCGACCTCGACGAGGGGTCAAGGTCGGACCTGTTGTACGGGTTCGGTGGACACCGACAGAAGGACGCACAGCAGGCGACGAACGGAGAATGAGCGATGGCCGGAGCGCTTCGCAAGACCATGCTGTATCTGGGCCTCGCCGACGATCAGGGCGAGCAGGAGTACCTCGACGAGTACGACGAGGGCCTGGAGGAAAACGTGGAGGACCACCGGCACGCACAGGTCACACCGCTGCACCGCGACGGTGTGCCGCGTGAAGCCCTGTCCTCCTCGGAGCTGCGCCGTATCACCACGGTGCACCCGCGGTCGTACAACGACGCACGGAGCATCGGCGAGGCCTTCCGCGCCGGGACCCCCGTCATCATGAACCTCTCCGACATGGACGACGCCGACGCCAAGCGCCTGGTCGACTTCTCCGCCGGCCTGATCTTCGGTCTGCACGGCTCGATCGAGCGGGTGACCAACAAGGTCTTCCTGCTCTCGCCCGAGCACGTGGAGATCTCGGCCGAGGAGCAGGTGGCCCCCGAGAAGCCGAACGGACGCGGCGGCTTCTACAACCAGAGCTGAATCCGACACGAGACCATGGGTGAGGGGCGGCCGCTGCTGCGGTCGTCCCTCACCCATGTCCGTTCCTGTGCGTGTCCACCACCGGCACTTCACGTGATTCCGGGCGTGGACAGGTTAGGTTGTCCCTTGTGATCTGGGACTTCATCGGCTTCCTGCTGTGGCTCTTCCTGCTGTTCCTCATTGGACGGCTTATCTTCGACTGGGTGCAGTTCTTTGCCCGGGACTGGCGGCCACGTGGCGTGCTTCTCGTGGTCGCAGAGGCGATCTACACGGTCACGGACCCGCCGCTGCGGTTCCTGCGCCGGCTGATCCCGCCGCTACGGCTCGGCCAGGTCCAGCTGGACCTGGCATTCATCGTCCTGTTCTTCGGCGTCTCGCTGCTCTCGTCGATCGTCGGCGCGATCGGATGAGCTGCCCGGCACGTGTCGAATCTGTGGTGGTTCGAGGCGGGCCGGATCGGCGTCGGACTGCGGGATGCTTGAAAACATTGACCGGGACATGGATGTGACCTGGGGCGACGCGGCACACTCTGTGAGGAAATCGTGCCCGGAGGTGCTCCCGGTGTCCCACGCCGATGTCGTCCGCTACCGTGGGCTTCGACGGAGGGGGCGCGGCTGGGTAGCGCCGACGTCCGAGTTCTGCGTTCCTACGTTCTAACTTTCGAGGTGACACGATGGCACTGCTTACTGCAGAGGACATCCTCAACAAGAAGTTCTCCGCGACGAAGTTCCGCGAGGGCTACGACGTCGAGGAGGTTGACGACTTCCTTGATGAGGTCGTGCGGACCCTGACCAACGTCCAGGAGGAGAACGAAGGCCTCCGGCAGAAGGTCGCGGCCGCGGAACGGCGTATCGCGGAGCTTTCGCGCAACGACACCGCAGCCCCCGCCCGCGCACAGGCCGCGCCTGTCGCGGCGCCGGTCATGCCGACCGGTCCCGCCGGCCCCAAGGGCAACGGCCCGGAGCCGGAGTCGGCGACGGGGATGCTCCAGCTGGCGCAGAAGCTGCACGACGACTACGTGCGCTCCGGCCAGGAGGAGGGCGACCGCCTCATCACCGAGGCCAAGACCGAGGGCGCGCGCATCGTGCGCGACGCCGAGGAGACCTCGCACCGCACGTTGTCCCAGCTCGAGCAGGAGCGTTCGCTCCTGGAGCGCAAGATCGACGAGCTGCGCCTCTTCGAGCGCGACTACCGCACGCGTCTGAAGAGCTTCCTGCAGAACCTGCTCGGCGACCTCGACGCACGCGGCTCGGCCCTGCCGCCGCAGAACAACCAGCGGTCGGGCCGCCCGGCCGAGATGGCACAGGGCATCTGACAGCAGCGTTCTCTCGTGTACGACGGCCGGGCGTCCCCACCTCACGCCCGGTCGCCGCGCGCGACACGCCAGACACCCTCATGATTGGGGCACGCCACATCGGCGTGCCCCGTTGTGCGTCCGGCCGCTTGTGCTTACGCTTCGTGAACTTGACCACCGGGGGCGACCGCGAAGGGGAACCCATGACCAAGATCTCGACTGCGACGCGAGCCGCGATCAAGCAAGAGTTCCCGAACCTGACGCGCGACGTGAAGAAGTTCCCCGTGCGCGACGGTGAGGAGCCCTGGACCCTGCGTGAGGCCGAGGAGCTGGCCGCCCTGCTCCTGGAGGACAAGGAGCGGCTGGAGCGCGAGCTGCACGTCGCCGACCGTGAGCTGTCGGACCTGCTACGGAACTCCGGCGACGGCGCCGGCGACGACCAGGCCGACTACGGCTCGAGCGCGCTGGAGCGCGAGCAGGAGCTCACGCTGGTCAACAACATGCGTGACCTCCTGGACCAGACGAACCACGCGCTCGACCGCATCCGCAAGGGCACCTACGCCACGTGCGAGCTCACGGCCCTGCCGATCGGCAAGGCCCGGCTGCAGGCGTTCCCCCGGGCCACGCTCTCGGTGGAGGCCAAGGCGCGCGAGGAGCGCCGCGGGGCCTGAGCGGCCGGCCGGTGTTCGAGCGCTTGGTGCCTGAGTGCCGGGTGGTCCTGAGCGCTCGGTCTGAGCGCTCGGTCTGAGCGCCGGCGTGTCCGCGGCTGCGCGCTGCCTCGCCCCGTAGTAGAGCAACCGGAGCCTGCGCGCCCGGCGCCCATGGCGGCGCCGGGCGGATCCGGAAGCCCGATATCAACGCTGTGATGTCTGGGTTAGGGGCATTCCTGGCGCAATGCCGTGGGGCTCGGTCCTGGAATGTCGTTTTTGATCTGCCAGGTGACTTGTATGCGAAGTCACGTTCCGATTGACAGGGTGAAATTCACCCTCGATGCTCTTCCAGGTGAATCACACACGTGTGTTTCACCGTATTTCGACGGAGCTATTCGAGGGGGAAAACACAATGATCCGAGGATTCCGTGCAACCTGCCGTGCAGGGGCAGCCGTGGTGATGACGGCCGGTCTGGTCGTCGCCGCGGCATCGGGTGCGAGCGCGATGGTGATGGGCGACGAGCCCGAGCTGATCAGCGCACCCTCCGCCGGCAGCGCGACGGAGGTCGCGGACGGCGCGATGGACGTCGTCGACGGCGCCGCCGCGACGGACGTGCTCGGCACCACGAACCCGCTGGGCGTCGTGGGCATCAACGGCGCGCTGGACGTGCTCGAGGGCTACGGCACCTCGGAGGCGCCCGTGGGCGTCGACGGTGCGATGGTCCCCGAGGAGGTCGCCACCGCCGGTGAGGTCGTCGAGATCGAGAGCGACGGCAGCTTCAACGCGCTGAACGACGTCTGTGTCGCTCCCTGGTACTGGGAGGGTCCGGGCAACGTCGGCAGCACCGCCAACGTGACCGACTACGAGGCCTGCAACGACGGCGACGCCGAGCTCGGTGGCGACGGTTCGGTCGACGTCCTGAACAACGTGTGCGTCGCACCGTGGCACTGGGACGGCCCGTTCAACCTGTTCAACACGGGTAACTTCACCAAGTACGCGGCCTGCAGCTGACGCTTGCGTCAACTGACTGCCGTCGAGCGGTGACTCTTCGGTAGTGGTGCACCTGGTGGGGCCCTTTCCTTGATTTCCGGGAAAGGGCCCCATTGCTTTGTGCGGTTATACCGATTTCCGTGAGGAGGGCGCCCGCGCCAGGGGAATTGCATGGCGTCTGGCGACCATGCGCTCGGTCCTCGGACGGCGTGCGCCCGGTAGCGCCTGCGGCATGGGAGACTTTGCCTGATGTCTACTCCCGCTGAACCCTCCGCCGTGGCCGACGGCGAGACGAATCCCGCGGCCATGCCTGCGCCGTCGGGCAGCCGTGTCCTCGTTGTCTGGACCGGCGTGCTCGCGGCCTTCGTCCTGGCCGCCGACCAGCTGACCAAGTGGTGGGCCGAGTCCGCGCTGTCCGCGGGCGGCGATCCGGTCCCGCTGGTGGGCGAGCTGCTGCAGCTGCGCCTGATCTACAACCCGGGCGCCGCGCTGTCGATCGCCTCGGGCTACACCTGGATCCTGACCATCGTCGTGACAGTGGTCGTGGTCTTCATCATCCGGGCGATCGGGCGGCTCGGGTCGCGGGGCTGGGCGGTAGCGCTCGGCCTGCTGCTCGGCGGCGCCGTGGGGAACCTCGTGGACCGCCTCGCGCGGGAACCCGGGTTCGCGCGCGGGCACGTCGTGGACTTCATCGACTACGCGGGCTTTTTCGTGGGCAACGTGGCCGACATCGCCGTCGTCTCGGCGGCCGTGCTGATCGCGCTCCTGTCGCTGCGCGGGATCGGCCTGGACGGCAAGCGCCACGGGGACGCCGAGCCGGCCGCCGCGCCGGGCGGCGACCAGGGCGACCCCGCCTGATGGCGCTGCGGACGCTGCCCGTCCCCGACGGGCTCGCCGGCGACCGCGTCGACGCCGCGCTGGCCCGCATGCTGGGCTTCTCCCGGACGCGCGCGGCCGAGCTCGCCGAGGCGGGCGCGGTGCGCCTCGACGGGCGCCAGGTGGGCAAGTCCGACCGGGTGGTCCCGGGCGGCTGGCTCGAGGTGGACATGCCGGAGGAGCGGCCCGCCGTCGAGGTGGTGGCTGAGCCCGTACCCGGCATGGGCATCGTGTACGACGACGACGACCTCGTCGTGATCGACAAGCCGGTCGGCGTGGCAGCGCACCCGTCGCCGGGCTGGACCGGCCCGACCGTGGTGGGCGCGCTGGTCGCGGCGGGCTACCGCGTGTCGACGTCGGGCGCCGCCGAGCGGCAGGGGATCGTGCACCGGCTCGACGTCGGGACGTCCGGGCTGATGGTCGTCGCCAAGTCGGAGCTCGCGTACACCGGCCTCAAGCGCGCCTTCAAGGAACGCACTGTCGACAAGGTCTACCACGCGCTCGCCCAGGGCCACCCGGACCCGACGTCGGGCACCATCGACGCGCCCATCGGCCGGCACCCCAGCTCCGACTGGAAGTTCGCGGTGACCGCCGACGGCAAGCCGTCGGTGACGCACTACGAGACGCTCGAGATGCTGTCGTCGGCCTCGCTGCTGGAGGTGCACCTGGAGACCGGGCGCACTCATCAGATCCGGGTGCACTTCGCGGCGCTGCGCCACCCGCTCGTGGGGGATCTGACCTACGGCGCGGACCCCGTGCTGGCCTCGAAGGTGGGGCTGACGCGGCAGTGGCTGCACGCGCACCGGCTCGGGTTCGAGCACCCCACGACGGGGCGCTGGATCGAGGTCGAGTCGGAGTATCCGGACGATCTGGCGGCTGCTCTCGAGGTCGTGCGGGGCGCGTACAAGTGATGTGAGGTTCCGCTCGGCGTTGCTGAACGGGAGTGTCAGTGGCTCGATTTAGACTCACCGCATGCCGACCGCGACCGCCTCGAAGAGCGACGACTTCGTCCACCTCCACGTCCACACCGAGTTCTCGATGCTGGACGGCGCGGCCAGGATCGGCGACCTCATGGAGGAGGTCGCGCGGCAGGGGCAGCACGCCATCGCGACGACCGACCACGGGTATCTCTTCGGCGCGCACGAGTTCTGGGCGCAGGCGCAGAAGGCAGGCATCAAGCCGATCATCGGCGTGGAGGCGTACGTCACGCCGGGCACCAGCCGGTTCGACCAGACCCGCGTGCGCTACGGCGAGGCAGGCCAGGAGTCCGACGACGTGTCGGCGCGCGGTGCGTACACGCACATGACCCTGCTGAGCAAGAACAACACCGGCATGCACAACCTGTTCCGGGCGTCGTCCCTGGCCTCCCTGGAGGGCCAGATGGGCAAGTGGCCGCGCATGGACCGAGACCTGCTGGAGAAGTATTCCGACGGCCTCATCGCGACCACCGGCTGCCCGTCGGGCGAGATCCAGACGCGGCTGCGGCTCGGGCAGTGGGACGAGGCGGTCCGGTACGCGGGCGAGCTGCAGGAGATCTTCGGCAAGGAGAACTACTACGTCGAGCTGATGGACCACGGGCTCGATATCGAGACCCGGGTGACCAAGGAGCTCCTCGAGCTGGCCAGGACGATCGGCGCGAAGCTGGTGGCCACCAACGACCTGCACTACGTGCGTGAGGAGGACTCGACCAGCCAGGAGGCGCTGCTGGCGATCAATTCCGGGTCCACGCTGGACGACCCGAACCGCTTCAAGTTCGACGGCTCGGGCTACTACGTGAAGTCCGCCGCCGAGATGCGCAAGGTCTTCAAGGAGCTGCCTGAGGCGTGCGACAACACGCTGCTCATCGCCGAGCAGTGCGAGGTCTCGTTCGACACCTCGGCCAACTACATGCCGCGGTTCCCCGTCCCCGAGGGCGAGGACGAGATCTCCTGGTTCATCAAGGAGGTCGAGGCCGGCCTGCTGCGCAGGTACCCGAACGGCTACTCGGACGCGGTGCGCAAGCAGGCCGAATACGAGGTCGAGGTCATCATCCAGATGGGCTTCCCGGGGTACTTCCTCGTGGTCGCCGACTTCATCAACTGGTCGAAGGCGCAGGGCATCCGCGTGGGGCCGGGGCGCGGGTCGGCCGCGGGGTCGATGGTGTCCTACCTGATGGGGATCACCGAGCTTGACCCGCTGGAGCACGGCCTCATCTTCGAGCGGTTCCTCAACCCGGAGCGCGTCTCCATGCCCGACGTCGACGTCGACTTCGACGAGCGCCGGCGCGGTGAGGCCATCAGATACGTCACCGAGAAGTACGGCGACGACCGCGTCGCGCAGATCGTCACCTACGGCACCATCAAGGCGAAGCAAGCCCTCAAGGACTCCGCGCGGCTGCTCGGCATGCCGTACGCCATGGGGGAGAAGCTCACCAAGGCAATGCCGCCCGCCGTCATGGGCAAGGACATCTCGCTGAGCGGGATCTTCGACCCGAAGGACAAGCGGTACTCCGAGGCCGCCGAGTTCCGCCAGGTGCACGAGACCGACCCGGAGGCGCAGCGCGTCGTCGAGCTGGCGCGCGGTATCGAGGGCCTGAAGCGGCAGTGGGGCGTGCACGCGGCCGGCGTGATCATGTCGAGCGACCCGCTGATCGACATCATCCCGATCATGAAGCGCCCGCAGGACGGCGCGATCATCACGCAGTTCGACTATCCGACGTCCGAGGGCCTCGGCCTGATCAAGATGGACTTCCTGGGTCTGCGTAACCTCACGATCCTCGACGACGCACTCGAGAACATCGTGATGAACGGCAAGGACCCGGTCGACATCGAGAACGTGGCGCTCGACGACAAGGCCACGTACGAGCTGCTCGCCAGCGGCAACACGCTTGGCGTGTTCCAGCTCGACGGCGGCGCGATGCGCTCCCTGCTGCGGCAGATGCGGCCCGACAACTTCGAGGACGTCTCCGCCGTCATCGCCCTGTACCGGCCCGGGCCGATGGGCATGAACTCGCACATCAACTACGCGCTGCGCAAGAACGGGCAGCAGCAGATCGAGGCGATCCACCCGGAGGTCGTCGAGCCGTTCGCGGAGATCCTGGACGAGACGCACGGCCTGATCGTCTACCAGGAGCAGGTGCAGCGTGCCGCCCAGATCATGGCCGGCTATTCGCTCGGACAGGCCGACCTGCTGCGCCGCGCCATGGGCAAGAAGAAGCCCGAGGTGCTGGCCAAGGAGTACGTCAACTTCGAGAAGGGCGCCAAGGAGAAGGGCTACAGCGCCGCCGCGATCAAGGCGGTCTGGGACACGCTGGTCCCGTTCGCCGGATACGCGTTCAACAAGGCGCACTCCGCCGGCTACGGCCTCGTCGCGTACTGGACGGCCTACCTCAAGGCGAACTACCCCGCCGAGTACATGGCCGGCCTGCTGCAGTCGGTGGGCGACAACAAGGACAAGATGGCGCTCTACCTCAACGAGTGCCGTCGCATGGGCATCACGGTGCTCCCGCCGGACGTCAACGACTCCGCCGCCAAGTTCACGGCGGTCAAGGGCGACATCCGCTTCGGGCTCACTGGCGTGCGGAACGTGGGCCGCAACGTCGTGGACGCGATAGTGGAGGCGCGCGAGGCCAAGGGCGCCTTCACGTCGTTCCAGGACTTCCTCGACAAGGTTCCCGCGCCCGTCTGCAACAAGCGCACCATCGAGTCGCTCATCAAGGCGGGTGCCTTCGACTCGCTCGGCCACACGCGGCGCTCGCTGCTCGTGGTCCACGAGCAGGCCGTCGACTCCGTGATCGGCGTGAAGCGCAAGGAGGCCGAGGGCCAGTTCGACCTGTTCGCTGACTTCGGTGGTTCGGACGACGACGAGGCGGGCATGGGCTTCTCCGTCGAGGTCCCGGACCTGCCCGACTGGGAGAAGAAGCAGAAGCTGCAGTTCGAGCGCGAGATGCTCGGCCTGTACGTGAGCGACCACCCGCTGTCCGGGCTGGAGCACGTGCTGCAGCGGGCCGCGGACACCTCGATCGCGTCGCTGATCACCGACGAGCACCGTCCGGACAACTCGGTGGTGACCGTGGCCGGCCTGCTCACCTCGGTGCAGCGGAAGATGAGCAAGAACGGCAACCCGTGGGCCGCCGTGACCGTCGAGGACCTGGAGGGCGCCGTCGAGGTCATGTTCTTCGGCGAGACCTACCTCGCCTACTCGACGATGCTCGCGGAGGACCAGGTGGTCGTGCTGCGTGGCAAGGTGCGCCGGCGCGACGAGTCGATGCAGCTGCAGGCCATGGAGGTCGCGCTGCCGGACATCACTGTCGGGTCCGACTCGCCGCTGGCCGTCACCGTGCCGCACAGCCGGGCCGTGGAGCCGGTCATGATCCGGCTGCGCGAGGTGCTCGCCACGCATCCAGGGTCGGCGGAGGTGCACGTCGCTGTGGCCGAGCCCGGCAAGAAGACGGTCGTGCGGGCCGCCGACAGCCTCCGTGTGGAGAAGTCCCCGGCGCTGTTCGGCGACCTCAAGGCGCTGCTCGGGCAGGGCTGCCTGTCGTGACCGACGCCGGAGGTGCGGGACCCGTGCCTGCGGCCGAGTCCGACCGCTACGGCGAGGGCGACCACGAGCGCTTCGCACTGGTGCCGGCCGCTTACGTCTTCTTCCGGCGCGAGGGTCAAGTGCTGCTCCAGCTGCGCCAGGGCACCGGCTACCGCGACGGGTACTGGGCGTGCGCGGCCGCGGGCCACGTCGAGGAGGGCGAGTCGGTGATCGACACGGCAGTCCGCGAGGCCCACGAGGAGCTAGGCGTGGTCGTGGCGCCGGAAGACATCCGGCCGCTGACCGTCCTGCACCGCGGCGAACCGGGCGGGCCGGCGATCGAGCAGCGCGTCGACTTCATGTTCGAGGTCACGCGCTGGGCCGGCACGCCGTCGATCCAGGAGCCCGACAAGGCGGCGGACCTGGCCTGGTTCCCGCTCGTCGCGCTCCCGGAGGCGCTGGTGCCCCACGAGGCCGTGGTGCTGCGTGCGGTCCATGACGCCGTCCGCCATGGAACGGACATGCCGCGCCTGCTGACGTTCGGGTTCTGACCGGCGTTGAGTGCTGGATCTTTGCCCTCCTTCATGCACCGTATATTCACCCGGTTCCGGCCTGTCACAGATCCGGCGGGCGCCCGGTCATCACTGCGAGACGATGAACCCCACGAAGGGCGCAGCACCATGACAGTTTCTGAGAACCAGGCAGCACACGCGCACGGGACCGGGCAGGACGGGGCGCAGCCCGGCTGGACGACGGCGGTCACCATGCTCCAGGACGCCTCGCCCTTCACCGTCCCCGACGGCGCCTCGGCGATGACGATCAGCGTGGAGTGGGAGCCCGGGGACCCGGGGAGCCCTCCGCACCGCCACCCTGGCCCCGCTTTCGGGTATGTGATCGAGGGCGCTGTGCGCTTCGAGCTCGAGGGTGAGCCCGAGCGGGTCATCGAGGCCGGCGGGACGTTCTGGGAACCGGGCGGCGATGTGATCCACTACCAGGACGGCAACGCGCTCGCGGATGCCCGGACACGGTTCGTGGTGACCATGCTGTGCGCTCCGGGCAAGCCCATGCTGGTGCTGGTTGACGAGGCGGAGCTCGCGGAGCGTGCCCACCTCCGTGCCCCACGCCCCACCGCCTAGACACGCGAATTAGAGCGCTTGTCCGAGTCTCCCTGAGTAGCTCAGGGAGTG
>NZ_JBHUUX010000107.1:0-10711 GCF_042670845.1 Promicromonospora sp. NPDC057138
GTCGGTTGCTTCGAGATCGGTCCGTCGATGGACCGATCTCGAAGCAACCGACCGAAGTCGGCGATCTCCTGCTGCAGGGGACCGAAGTGGATGCGGGCTGGCGCGGACAAGTTTCACCCTCTTGTTTGGAAGATGCGGCACCCTCTGACCTGCACATTTTGTCCCCAGTGAATGCATATGGATCAGATATGGGGGATAAACCAGTTGTGGGCGCTGTTCAGGTTGATCACACTCGGTGTCGGGTAACTGCTCAGGAAACACACCAACACGGGGGTTGGCGATGTCCGAGGCACGACTGCACCACCTTGTGATCACCCGGCTCGAACGACGCTGGCTGGGTGTCGCGGTGGCCGTCGGGTTCACGGCGTCCCTGCTCGTCGCCGCGGCACCGGCACAACAGTCCGCCGAGGCGGCCGCGGTGCCGCAGGCCACGGCGGGCGAGGGGCCGACAGATCGGCCCATGCCGGAGGGCGTGCGGCGCGCCACCGCCTACGCGGAGGACGAACGCCCACCCGTGGTCCCGGAGGGGGTATCGGCGGCTGGCGAGTCGACGAAGGTCGCCGCGGGCGAGTGGCGCACGCTCACCTCCCCGGCCCGCACGCTGGCCGCGGCCGCCGGCTTCACAGGCCTCGACCTGCGTCCGGGCTTCCTGCTGGGTGACACGTCCGTCGTCCTCTACTTCGACGAGGGCGACGTCGACCCGGACTGGACCGCCGCCGTCGTGCGGCTGTACGAGGGGGACGACCAGACCGAGCAGGAGTCCGTGCGCCTGACCCGCGGGGAGCTGGAGGGGCCGCGGTTCTGCGGGAGCTCCGACTTCTGCCGCTCGTTCGGGCGCGACGACGGTTGGGAGCTGGACCCGGACAAGCGCTACTTCGTGACGGTCGCGGCAGTGCTACCGGGAGGCGACGAGGTCGTCTCCGAGCCCTCGGGCACGTCCCGGCCGCGCGCGACGATCCTGCCGCCGAACATCCCGGACGACCAGGCCGCCGGCTGCGGGTGCGAGAACGCGCTGGCGCCGACCGCCGTCGGGCAGGCGAAGCGCGGGGTGGGCGTCAACACGGGCACCGGCGCGTTCGTGCGGGTCGAGCGGGACATGCAGATGGCGTCGTTCGGGATCCCGTTCGCGAGCGCGCGCACCTACTCCTCGGCGAACAACCGGCAGGGCCCGCTCGGCGTCGGCTGGGCGTGGTCCTACGACATGCGCGTCATGCGGACGGACGACGGCGTGATCGTGCGCGCCGAGGACGGCGCCGAGGCGCTCTACACGCCGGACGGCGACGGGTACACGCGTCCGCCGGGCGTGCGCTCGAACCTGAGGCGGGACGGCGACGGCTGGGAGCTGATCACGCCGCAGCAGGTGACGTACGAGTTCGGGGCCGCCGGCCGGCTCTCGGCCGTGCTCAGCCCGCGCGACGACGGCGTCCGCCTGGCCTACGTCGAGGTCGACGACGGCGGCAGGGACGTGGACCGCGACGAGATCACGATCACCGACGCCTCGGGGCGAACTGCCGTGGCCGAGCTCGAGGACGGCGTGATCACGCGGATGGTCCTCCCGGACCGCCGCAAGGTGCAGTTCGAGTACACCGACGGGCTGCTCACCGAGGTCGAGGACGCGCGCGGGAACGTCTGGCAGTACCGGTACGACGCCGACGGGCGGCTCGCCGAGGTCGTCGACCCGCACGAGGTCGTGGCGGTGCACAACGAGTACGGCGCCGGCGGGCGAGTGGTGGCGCAGCGCGACGGCGTCGGCGCGGAGATGACCTTCGCGTGGGACGCCGAGAAGCAGGAGGCGCGCACCACCGACGCGGACGACATCTCGGTCTACGACGGCTACCACGGCAACGTCCTGCTCTACAGCCAGCGCAGCACGGGCGACGCCGACAACCACCGCTACAACAAGCGCCTGGACCGCAACCTCGTCGTCAACGGGAACCAGTACCAGCACGTGGTGCGGTTCGACCCGCAGGGCAACCCGACGCAGGCGGTGGCCCCGCAGGGCTTCGACGAGAAGACGAAGTACGACGACCGGAACAACCCGATCGAGTACACGGACCCCAACGGGAACGTCTGGAAGAACACGTACAACGAGTTCAACGAGCTGGTCCGCAGCGTCGACGCCGAGGGCAACGACGTCAAGCACGTCTACGACGACCGCGGGCTGCGCACGTCCACGACCGACCAGCGGGACAAGGTCACGCGGTACGAGTACCTGGCCGCCGGCGAGGACGAGGAGAACGCCGGGCTGCTGTCCGCCGTCGTCTCGCCGGAGGGGCGCCGCACCGAGTACTTCTACGACACGACGGGCCGCCAGGTCGCGCAGACGGATCCGCGCGGCACCGCCGACCCGCGCGAGCGCCGGCTCTACACGACCGAGACGCAGTACGACGAGCAGGACCGCGTGGTCCGCGTGGAGGAGCCCGGCAAGCACCGCGGCTGGCGCAGCGTCTACGACGACGTCGGCCGCCTGGTCGAGGAGATCTCGCCCGAGCGCGTCGTCACCGAGTACGGCTATCTCGACAACGGCCTGCGGTCGCGGGTGGAGGCCGGCGGCAAGGTGATGACCTACGGGTACACCGACGCCGGGCGGCGCGCGTCCGAGAGCGTGCAGATGGAGGGCGCCGACGACCTGACGACGTCGTACACGTACGACGCGAAGGGACTGGTCAAGACCGTGACCTCGCCGCGCGGCAACATGCCGGGCGCGAACAAGGCGGATTTCACCACCGAGTACTTCTACGACGCGAACGACAACCCGATCCGGATGCGCATGCCGTACCCGGGCGGCAAGCACGTGGACCGGGACATCAAGGTCGATGCGCTGGACCGCACCACGGCGTCGATCAACGAGCTGAACAAGACCTCCAGCTTCGAGCGGAGCAACACCGGGCAGGTCGATTCGGTCACCGACACCAAGGGCCGTACCACCACGATGGGGTACGACAAGAACGGGCGGCAGACCAAACGCACGGACGCGGGCAAGAAGACGACCCGCACCGAGTACGACGCCGCGGGCAACAAGGTCAAGGAGATCTCGCCGACCGGCGGCGTCACGACGTACGCGTACACCGACGACGGCCTGCTCGGGTCGGTGACGGAGCCGCGCGGCAACGTCGAGGGAGCCGACAAAGCCCGGTTCACCACGCGGTACGAGTACGACCTGGCGGGGAACCGGGTCAAGGAGATCGACCCGCTCGGCAACACGACGTCGACCGCCTACGACCCGAACAACCGGGCCGTCGAGGTCACGGACGCGCGCGGCGGGACCACCTACTACGGCTACCGCGACGACGACCAGGTCAGCTACGTCCGCCAGCCCGACGCGCCGAAGGTGCCGCTGGTCTCCCAGGCCTTCGCGACGGTGCTCAGGTACGACCGTGACGGCCGGGTGGTCGGGGTGAGCGACCCGCAGGGCGGGCGCACGAGCATGACGTACGACGATGCCGGCCGCCCCGAGACCACCACCGACCCGCTGGGCCGGACGTCGCACGTCGGGTACGACGCCGAGTCGAACGCGATCTCGAGCATCACCACTGACCGCAACGAGGACCTGTCCGAGCTGACGGAAGACGAGCGCGCGCAGCGGACCATCACCTCGGAGTACGACCTGCGCGGCCGCCTGACCAGCCAGCAGGTCGGTTCGACGGGCCCGGAGTACACCTACGGCTACGACGCCAAGGACCGGACGACCTCCTACGGTGACCCGCTGGGCGTGCGGACCGTGACGTACGACGACGAGGACCAGATCACCAAGGTGGTCCGCGAGGAGGCGAACCAGCCCGACGAGACCTTCACCTACGGGTACGACCAGCGCGGCAACATCACCGCGCGGACCTACCCGGACGGCACGAAGATCACCTCGACGTACGACGACGACTCGCGGCTCGCCTCCACGACGGCGTCCGGCGGCTCCGTGGGCGGCAACAGCGCGCGTTGGGAGTACGCGTACGACGTCGCGGGGCGCCGGACGGCGACCACCCTCCCGGCCTCCACGGGCCTGACCGAGGAGCGGGTGTACGACGACGCAGGCCGGCTGACCTCGATCGGCACCGAACGTACCGGGGAACCAGTGGACGGCGTGCAGGACCCGGTGTCCGCGTTCGACCTCACGCTCGACGAGGTGGGCAACCCGACCCAGGTCATGACGACGCGCGGCGGGGTCACCGAGGGCGTCGCCTATGCGTACGACGATGCGAACCGGGTGACGGACGCGTGCTATGCCGCGCAGGAGTGCGACCGGTCGAGCAAGGCCGCCGGCCGGATCTCCTACGAGTACGACTTGCGTGGCAATCGCACCGAGCAGAAGCGGACGGGTTCGGCGGGCGACGACCTGACGCGGTACTCGTACGACCACGCGAGCCAGCTGGTCCGGGAGCTCACCGTTGGCAAGGACGCCGGCAAGAAGGGCGTCGAGCGCAAGGACTACGAGTACGACGTGCTGGGCAACCAGACGCGCGCGGGCGACGACCGGCTCAAGTACAACATCGACAACACCCTGGCCGAGGCGACCGTCGGCGGGGTCATGACCCGGTACACCTACGACGCGACGCGCATGCGGCTCGACGCCATCACCGGCGTGGGGGCAGGCGTGAAGACACGGCACTGGTCGTGGGACACCAACGGGTCGCTGGAGAACATCGCCGTCGACACGGTGACGAGCGCGAGCGGCGTCGTGACCAGCCGCCAGGCCTTCACCTACGGGCCGACGGACGAGCCGCTGGCACTGCTGGAGTCCAGCGGCGGGGCCCACGCGTACACGCACGACTGGCTGGGCGGCGTCGCGAACATGCTGTCGCCGGAGGGCCAGGTCGAGGAGGGCTACGACTACGACCCGTTCGGGAACCCGCGCCAGGGGGCGACGCTCGCCGGCGCGGTCACCGAGGCGGTGGCCGGCGGTGCGGCGTCGGGCGACGGGGCGGCAGCGGATGCCGAGCCGGCGGCCGGGCTGAAGAACCCGATGCGGTTCGCGGGCGCGTACCAGGACTCGACCACGGGCGAGGGCAACTACGCCATGCGGGCCCGGAACTACGACCCGGGGACCGGCCGGTTCTCTTCGGTGGACCCGGCCGGCGCCCAGCCGATGGGCTCCTCGCCGTACGCCTACGCGGGGAACAACCCGCTGGTCTTCACGGACCCGACCGGCGAGCGGGAGCTGGAGGGGCCTACCGGCGGCGGCACCACCGAGAGCCCCACCGGCGCAGACACCACCTCCAACCCCAACGATCCCGGTGCGGAGATGGAGGGGCCGAGTGCCGAGGACATCGCGCAGGCGCAACAGCTCGAGTCGAAGTCGATGCTGGACGTCATCCTGGAGGCCGGCGGACAGATCCTCATGGAGTTCCTGGGGATCACCGACCTCATGAGCTGTCTGGACGGCGACCTCGGCGCCTGCGTGATGCTGATCGTGGGCGCGCTGCCCTGGGGCAAGATCTTCAAGGCGGCGAAGATCGGCGAGGCCGTCTACAAGGCCGGCAAGGCCGTCATGGCCTTCTCGGGCGAGCTGAAATGGGCCAAGCAGATCCTGTCCGGCGCCAAGAAGGCGAAACAGGCGGCCGAGGCGGCGAAGGCCGCGGCGGCGAAGGCCGCGCGGGAGGCGGCGGCGAAGGCGGCGAAGGCGAAGGCCGCTGCTGATGCGAAGGTCAAACAGCTGGCGGCCGAGGCAAAGGCGAAGGCGCGGGCGCAGGCGTCCAAGAAGAAGGCCGAGACCTCGAAATCGGGTGATTCGGCGAAGGTCGACGAACCGGCTCCGAGCTGCCCGGTCAACAGCTTCGTGCCGGGCACGCTGGTACTCCTCGCCGACGGCACCCGCAAGCCGATCGAGGACGTCGAACCCGGTGACGAGGTCTTGGCGGGCGGTGCAGCGACCGGTGACCTGGCGGGCGGACGCCTGGTGACCGCACACATCACCGGCAGCGGTGAGAAGACGCTGGTAACTGTCACCATCCACGACGACGACGGCGACAAGGAAAAGATCGTCGCCACGGACGGGCACCCGTTCTGGGATCCCGAGAAGCGCGACTGGGTCGACGCGATCGACCTCCGGTCCGGCGATTGGCTCAAGACGAGTTCGGGCACCTGGGCTCAGGTGGCGGACGTCAAGGTCGAGCGTAAGCGCGCGGTGGTGCACAACCTCACTGTGGACCGCGACCGCACGTACTTCGTGGCTGCAGGCTCGGGCGACGCGGCCGTACTGGTCCACAACGAGGACCCGATCTCCATGGAAGAGGCGCTCGATCGGGCTGCGGCCCACGTGCCGGGCAATCCGAGGTCGATGATTTCTTCGACCGGTGGGGTGCAGTTCTTGAGCACCTCGATAGAGGGCGGCGACAGGGTGACGCGGATCGCAAGATTCGATATCAACCCGAATTTCTCCCATGTGCAGCGCCTGGGTCCGCACCTCAATCTTGAGACGCAGATCAATGGGCGCAGCGTCACCAGCGGCCCACTGGCTGACCCTCATACTCCGATCGACCCGTCGACGATCAGGCCCGGAGACTGCTAGAAGGTCGGCAGAATGGAGGCGTGGTGTTGCTCGCAGCTGTGAAGAACGAATCGACAGGCGAACTGGAGATACGCGCCGATGGTCCTGGGCTCGTCGCCCTGGCGACACGGCTCATCTCTGCGGGCTACCTACAGCTTGATGGCGTGGACGATCCGTGGCCGTACGACCACTCGCTCGATCGGATCGAGGTCGTGGTCGGTCCTGAACGGTTGACGATCACAAGCCTTGACGACCGCCGAGTGCTTCGGTTCTCGGGCACGGCTGATCGTCTGGCGATTCTCGCCGCGAACATGCGCGACCTCGCGTCTACAGGATGTGCGGGAGACCACCTCCACATCGAATGGTTCCCCGAGCACTACTACCTCAGTGAAGATTCGGAGGCTCTAGTCATATCGTTCGCAGGATGACCGCTCCGTCCATGAGTGGCGTCGGCCAGGTTCGCTGGTCAGGCCACCTCGACGTGTTTGCGGGCCGCCTCGACGAAGTCGAAGATGGCCTGCCGGGACACATCGCGGGCGTCCTTGAACTCCTCTGCCGGGATGCGCAGGGTGAGCCGGTCGACGCTGTCGATCGCCTGCTGCGCCAGTCCGATCAGGTGCGGCGACTCGGTGACGAGCTGGACGCGGAACATCGCCTCGAGAGCGCTCGTCCGCAGCCGGTAGGTCTCGTAACGGATCGCATCGGGGTCGGCGCTCTGTTTCTGCTCATGGACTGCGTACCAGCGGTCGATCTGCGCCCGGCGCAGGCTGACGAGCGCGCCGCCGTACGTCGTGTAGGCGCTGACGCGTTCCTGACGTAGCCGTTCGCCGCGCTCGAAGCGCTCGGCGTCTGCCCGTGTCCGCCGTTGGAAGTAGTGGGTCGCCAGCGAACCCAGCAGCGTTCCGACGACGGCGACCACGCTGGTCACGATGATTTCCACGGGCCGCAGCGTACCTGGACCTGCCAGGGCCGCAGGCTGACGGGCAGGATCAGTCGTCGTGCTCGGTTGCCCCGAAGAAGTGCAGTTCCCCCAGCCAGCGGACCGGCTGGCCGGCTGGGAGCGGGTCCGGCACCAGGCCGGGCAAGGGCACTTGGGACCAGTCGATGAATGAGCGGCCCTCCGCGGTCTGGCGCACCGCCTCGCGCAGCTCGCCTCCCTCACGCCCGACGCCGGGAACGTGCGTCCAGACGCCGCACTCGTCGTCCAGGCTCGGACCGCTGTGGGCCAGCCAGGTGTCGAGGTAGCCGTCGACGGCGGTGCGCACGGCGTCCGGATCGTTGAGCAGCCAGACCCAGCCCTTGGTGCTGCCGCTGTGCCCGACCAGGTGGGTCATCTCCAGCAGATGGAAACCGTGGGGATGGTAGGTGCCGAGGCTGGCCGGCGGCTCGGGGAGCTCGGCGTCCGTCAGCTGTTCGATCCGGGTCTTCGCGATGTCGTCGTAAGGATCGAGACGGAGCGCTTCCTGGTAGGCGTTCGCCGCGGCGTCACGCTCGCCCATCCAGTGCAGGGCGCACGCCCGCGCGAACCATGCCAGGTTGGAGGTGCTCTGCAGGGCGAGCGTGCGCTCAGCGGCCCACGCGGTCCTGACCGCCAGGTCCCGGCCCTGCTGATCGTCCTCGTCGAGCCCAGCGGGTGGGTTGTGCTCGTACTCGAAATGGTCCACGCCGGTACCGAGCTCGTCGTTCAGGTGTGCCCGTAGCTTTCCGAGCTCCAGGAGGGTCAGACAGGTCGCGGTGGTGACGTCGTCGGGTGCGACCGCCTGGATGGCGGCGTACGCCGCCCGGATCTCCGCCTCGTCGTCCTCCAGATCTTCGACGATGTCGTGCTCGGCCGCCTCCCAGTAGTACTGAAGGTACGAGCCGGCGTCCCTGCGGGCTGCTTCCAGGTCCGATGTGCTGTTCATCGACACCGGAGCCTATTGGTCGCGCGGGCCTGGGCCCAGGGAATGGGCACGTCGCGGCGCGGGTTCGGTCAGGCATGGAGCTTCAGGTGGTGCTGCCCGACGAGTCGCCGACGATGCCGGCCCGCACGCTCGTCGAGCTGGCCCGGGCGGCCGAGGACCTCGGGTACACGACGGCGTGGCTGCCCGACCATGTCCTGCCGCCCGGTGAGTACGGGCGGACGTTCGGCGGCGTGTACGAGCCGCTGGTGACGATCGGGCACCTGACGGCGGTCACCGAGCACCTGCGGTTCGGCACGTCGGTGCTCGTCGCGCCGCTGCGTGACCCGTTCGTGCTCGCCAAGCAGGTCGCCACCCTGCACCAGCTCTCCGGCGGCCGGGTGATCCTCGGCGTCGGCGTCGGCTGGAGCGTGCCGGAGTTCGCCGCCGTCGGGGCGGACTACCAGCATCGCGGCGCCGTCACGGACGACACGCTCGCGCTGCTCCGGCACCTGTTCTCCGGAGGGGCTGCGCCGTACGAGGGCCGACGGTTCTCGTTCGAGCAGGGCGTGTTCGCGCCGGTGCCCGAGGGGAGCGTGCCGATCATGGTGGGCGGGAACAGCGACGCCGCCCTGCGCCGCGCGGCCCGCTACGGCGACGTCTGGCAGGGCATCCCCGCCGACGCCGGCGCCTTCGCCGAGCGCGTGGGCGCCCTTGCCGGGCTGGCCTCCGGCCGCGACGTCGTGCCCGCCCTGCGGATCGGTTGGGGCGGCAGCACGCCGGTCGAGCAGGTGGCGGACGCCGCGCTCGCCTACCGCGAGGCCGGGGCCGCCCAGCTCGCCGTCCACTTCGGGGACCACGAGGGCACCGCCGAGCGCATGACGGCACTGGCGAACGCGGTGGCCGGCCGCTGAGCAGCGGCGCCCCGCTCGACGTCCGGCGACGTCAGGCGTCGTCAGCGGGCGGCCGGCGCCGCCAGGCGGTCCAGGGCGGCGACGACCAGCGCCTCGACGCCGGTCTCCAGGGTCGGGTGGGGCACCGGCGCGAACCGGGGCGAGTGGTTGGAGGGGATGTCGCGGTCCGTCGTGCCCGCGAGGTGCGCCGCCTGGAAGGCTGCCGGGTCCCAGCCGCCGAGCAGCCAGTAGACGATCGGCACGCCCGCTGCGGTGGCGAGCAGGCCGACGTCCTCGCTGCCCGACACGGGGCCGGGGTCGATGACGCGCTCGGCCCCGAAGTGCGCGGCGAAGACGCCGCGCGTGCGCTCGGTCTCGGCCGGGTCGTTGACCACGGGCGGGAACGAGTCGCGGGTCGTGACCGTCGGCGGCTCCGGGGCGCCCGCGGCGGCGGCCTCGCCCTGCACGATGCGTTCGATGGCGGCCAGGACCCGGGACCGCACGGCGTCGTCGAAGTAGCGGACGTTCACGCCGAGATACGCGTCCTCGGGAATGATGTTCTCCTTGGTCCCCGCCTGCAGCGTCCCCACGGTGACGACGGCGGCGTCGCCGGCCGCTACCTCGCGCGAGACGATGGTCTGCAGGCGCATCACCGTCGAGGCGGCCATCACGACCGGGTCGACGGTGGCCTCCGGCCGGGAACCGTGTCCGCCCCGCCCGACGAGGCGGACGTTCACGACGTCGGTGCCCGCGAACGCCGGGCCGGCGTGCACACCGAGCAGACCCGCCGAGACGGGCGCGACATGCTGCCCCAGCACGATGTCGGGGTGCGGCACCCGGTCGTACAACCCGCCGTCGACCATGGCGGTTGCCCCGCGGCCTAGCTCCTCCGCCGGCTGGAAGACGACGACGAGCGTTCCCGACCACGCGGAGCGGCCCTGGGCCAGCACGTCGGCGGCGCCGAGGAGGGCGGTCACGTGCACGTCGTGCCCGCACGCGTGCATGACGCCCGACTCCACGCCGTCCGCACCGGTGGCACGCACCGTGCTGGCGTACGGGAGCCCCGTGTCCTCGGTGACGGGGAGCGCGTCCATGTCGGCGCGGAGCAGCACGCACGGGCCGTCGCCGTTGCCGAGCACGCCCGCCACCCCGGTCTCGCCGACGCCGGTGTGGACCACGTACCCGAGGGCCGCCAGCCGTTCGGCGACGAGGGCCGCGGTCCGGTGCTCCTGAAAGGACAGCTCCGGATGCTCGTGCAGGTCGACGTAGGTGTCGTGCAGGCCCGGCAGCATCGAGGCCAGCGGCGCCAGGACCGCGCCGACGTCGGGCCCTGCGTCGAGTACGACATCGGGCACGACATCGGGCTCAGTATCGGGGACCACCGGGGGGACCGTCACGCGTCCACGATGCCACCAGGGATCGCGGACGGCGCGGGCGCGGCCGGGCCCCGCCGGGCC
>NZ_JBHUUX010000108.1:0-10536 GCF_042670845.1 Promicromonospora sp. NPDC057138
AGCTTGTCGAGACCTGGGTCTCGACAAGCTCGACCAACGGGATCGCTCTGCTTCGGCGAGGTGGGTCGGTTACTCCGAGACGGTCAGGTCGCGGACCCGGACCGCACCGCTGAACGGATCGAGGATCACGTTGTCCAGGCGCTCGCTGTAGTACTCGGCGCCCGCGTTGAAGCGGAACGGGATGGTCGGGAACTCCTCGGCGAGGATCGCCTCGGCCTCCTGGTACTTGACCACGGCCTCGTCGAGTGTCGCGGCCTGGTCGCCCTCTGCGAGCTTGTCCTCGAACTCCTTGCTGTACCAGCCGAAGTTGCCGGCACCCTTCTCGCCCACGGCGTAGAAGGACAGGTAGTTCTCGTTCAGCGGGTAGTCCGGGAACCAGTTGTTCCGGAACGCGCCGTCGAAGCCCTGCTCCGACCGGATGGTGAAGAAGTCCGGGTTCGGCTTGAGCTCGTACGGGATGTCGAGGTTGGCCTCGATCGAGTCACCGATGGCCTTGAAGTACTCGATCTCGGTCTCGTCGTCGCTCAGCCCGATGGTCAGCGTCTCGCCCTCCGGCCAGCCGCCTGCCTTCTCCAGCGCGGCCTTCGCCGCCTCCGGGTCGAACGTGCACCACTCGCAGGTGCCCGCCTCGCCGCCGGGGACGCCGTCCGGCACCACCCACGAGTCGGCCGGGGTGGCGAGGCCGCCCGACAGCTCGTCGATGATGCTCTCGCGGTCGATGGCCAGGGAGATCGCCTTGCGGAACTCCTTGTCCTGCCACGGGCCTTCCTTGTACAGCGGGAAGGCGACGTAGGTCAGCGCCGCGCCCGGGGCCTCGGCCAGGCGCTCGGAGAGCTCGGGGTCCTCCTGCGCCGCGGCCAGGTCGGCCGGGGCCGGATAGCTGACGTCGATGTCGCCTGCCTCGAAGTCGGACCAGGACGACGCTCCGGAGTACTCACGCCAGTCGATGGCGTCGATGGTCTCGGGCGTCTCGTCCAGCGGGTAGTCGGTCCAGCGCTCGGCGTCGACGGCGACGCCCTGCTCCCACTCGGTGATCTGGAACGGGCCGTTGCCGATCGGCTTGACCGAGCACGCCTCGACGTCCTCCAGGCACTCCTCGGCGACCGGGAAGAAGCCGGTGTAGCCGAGCATGGTGGCGAAGCCGGCGAACGGCGCGTTGAGCGTCACCTCGAGCGTGAGGTCGTCGACCACCTTCAGGCCCGAGAGCTCCTCGAGGGGGTTCTCCTCGACGATGTTGCCCTCGTCGTCGAGCTCGTCCTGCATCTCCTCGTAGCCCTTGAAGCGCTCGAAGAAGTAGTTGCTGTACAGCTCGGTGTGGCTGGCCGTGTAGTTCCACGAGCGGGCGAACGCCTCTGCGTCGACGGGCTCGCCGTTCTGGAACGTCAGGTCCGGCTTGATCTTGATGGTCCAGACCGTGTTGTCGTCGTTCGGCTCGATCGACTCGGCCACGTAGTTGTACGGCTCGGTGGTCTCCGAGTCATAGCGAACAAGGCCGTCGTAGACGACGTCGAGGATCGCGATGTTGTCGGCGTTGCCGGAGTCGCCCGGGAAGAGCGTCTCCATGTCCTGGTCGATCGTCAGGTTCAGGGTGACCGGTCCGTCGTCGTTGGCGGTGTCGTCCGGACTGCACCCGGCGACGGTCAGGGCCACCACGGCCGCCCCCGCGGCGAAGGTGGCGATGCGCGTTTGCCTCACTGATTGCCTCCCCAGTTTGTCTCCCCGGTGTGAGGGTGGGGAGGTTTGGACCATATCGCCACAGGAGCCCCGTCGCCTGGAAACTCGTGTTAACCGTCTGTAACGATTCGTCAGGACCCCTTCCAGTGGCCCACGCCGGACGAACGGGTTCCGCAACGGGACCGGGCCCGGAGTTGTTTCCGCCGCAGAAGGTTGAAACGGAAACAACTCCGGCCCTTTCTCAGCGGCGAACGGCCACCGGATCGCGTCGGCCACGAGCTGCCCGGACGCGGGCAGGCCAGCGGAAGGTCCGCTTCGAGAACACGATCTGGCATGGGTTACGCCGCAAACCCATGCCAGATCGTGTCCTCGAAGCGGACCTCCTTTGTTGCCCGGGCTATGCCGCCGTGAGGTCCTTGACCGCTCCCTTGGCGATGCGGAGGCGGCGGGGGGTGCGGGCCGCGACCACGGAGTCGTGGGTGACCAGCACGACCGTCAGGCCCTGCTCCTTCCACAGGCCCACCATGAGGTCCACGATCTCGTCGCGGGTCTCCTCGTCGAGGTTGCCGGTGGGCTCGTCGGCCAGCAGTACCTTCGGGTTCTTCACGAGCGCCCGCGCGATCGCGACGCGCTGCTGCTGCCCGCCAGACAGCTCGCCCGGCAGGTGGTCGCCCCGGTCGCCGAGGCCCACCGAGTCCAGCGCGGCCAGCGCCCGCGCCGTCCGGGTCTGCCGCGCAATCTTCGACGGCACGAGCGCCGTCTCCACGTTCTCCAGCGCGGTGAGCGTGGGGATGAGGTTGAAGTTCTGGAACACGAAGCCGATGGTCTCGGCCCGCGCAGCGGTCAGCTGGGCGTCGCTCATGCCGGCGAGGTCCGTGCCGTCGAGCTTGACCGTGCCCGACGTCGGACGGTCGAGCCCGCCCAGCATCTGCAGCAGGGTTGACTTGCCGCCGCCCGTCGGCCCCTGGACGGCGACGAGCTCGCCGTCGCCGATCGTCAGGGACACGTCCTTGAGCGCGCGCACCACGCGCTTGCCCTGCCGGTACGTCTTGGTCAGGTCGTCGATCTGATACATGGGTCTACCTCTTGTCTTGGGTCAGGGCTCGTCAGGCGAGGGAACGGAGGGCTTCGGCCGGGCGGAGCTTGGCGGCGCGCTGCCCGCCGACGACGCCGGCGAGCAGCCCGCCCAGCACCGCCAGCCCGACGGCGGCCAGGACTATCCACAGGCTCACGGGCGCCTGGAGCACGATGTCGACGGCGTTCCCCGCGGCGTCGCCCAGAGCGCCGGCCCGGTCACCGAACGCGCCGCCTGGCGCGGCGCCGCCCTGGACGGTCGCGCCCGCCGGCGGCGCCTGTCCGGCCGGGCCGCCCATGGTGAAGCCGCCGCCCGAGGCACCGCTCAGGGTGATGCCCGCGAGGTTCACCGCCCACACGGCCAGCGCGCCCAGCGCGAGGCCCACCGCGCCGCCGATCAGGCCCTGCACCACGGACTCGCCGGCGACCTGGCCGACGACCCGGCCCTTGCTCCAGCCGATCGCCTTGAGCGTGCCGAGCTCGCGCGTCCGGCGGTTCACGCCGGAGACGGTGAACAGGATCGCGAGGCCGAAGGCCGCCGCCAGCACGATGACGCTCAGCCAGGTGCCGAGCGTGCCGATCAGGTTGGACGCCGTCGCGAGGGATCCGGTCACGTCCTCGGCGAGGTCGGACTGGGTGCTCACCGACGCGTCGGGGAGCTCGCTCTCGATCGCGGCGGCGACGGCGTCGACGTTGTCCGCCGAGTCGACCTGCACGTAGACGTCGGTGACCTGGTCGGCCAGGTCCGCGAGCGACTGGGCCGTGGCGAGCGGGAGGTAGGCGTCGGACGCCGTCGCGACGCCGTCACCCGTGGTGGACGAGACGGTACCCACGATCTTCAGGTCCTTGCCGCCCACCGTGATCGTGTCGCCGACGGCGAGCTCCTGCTGCTCGGCGTACGTGGCGTCCAGGACGGCGACGTTCTTGTCGCCCGCCTTCAGCGTCCGGCCGTCGGCCACCTGGGCGGTGGTCAGCGGCCCGACGGCGGCGGCGTCGGGGTCCACGCCTGTGACCGTGAACTGGTCGATCTCGAAGGACGACCCGCCCGCCGATCCCTCGCCGGAGCCGTCCGGGCCCATCTGCATGGTGACCGGACCGTCCGCCTCCATGTCCGGCATCTCGCCGGTGAAGGACATGTTCTGCAGGTCGAGGGTAGCCGCGACGCCGGACACGTGGTCCAGGCCGGCGACGGTCTCCAGGGCGGAGGCGTCGAACGATGTCGACCCCATCGTCGGGGTGAGGCGGTCCTGGGCGAGGTTGCGGGTGCCGTCCTCGCCCGCCTCGCCGTCCTCCGCGCCGAAGTCGAAGCGGCCGGGGCCGCCCTCGCCCGGGCCCTCGCTGGGCTGGTCGACGGTGATGTCGGTGCCGACGCCGTAGACGGACTCGAGCACCTCGGACTGGGCGTCCTTGACGCCGGTCGATACCGCGTTGACGACGATGACCAACGCGATCGCTACCGCGAGGCCGATCGCTACCACGACCGTCTGCTTGCGTCGGTTGCGCAGCTCTCTGCGCAGATAGGTGAAGAACATGGGTGCCTGCCTGGGGTCGGGAGGGGGCGTGCGGGACGTTGGTGTCCGCGCGGACCGCCCCGCGGGCTGTGGCGCCGGGCCCTGGGGAGGGGCGAGCGGGCGGAGCGGGAGCCCCGTGGGGCGGTCTGCGCCGGACGATCTGGACGCTAGGCAGGCCCGCTGTGGCGGGGCTGTCGCCGACCTGTGACGAACCTATGAGCAGCGGGTGTGCTGCGTCGTCGCAGGCCGCGGCCCTCGGGGGCGAGCGGATCGTGGACGGTTGCCCGCCTCGTCGCCAGACGTCCTAGGCTGAGGGCCGTAACCTCCGAGCAACATCCTTAGAAGGAGACCCCGTGGCTAGCATCGAAGCCGTTGGAGCACGCGAGATCCTCGACTCGCGCGGCAACCCCACCGTGGAGGTAGAGATCGTCCTCGACGACGACACCTTCGCCCGTGCGGCGGTCCCGTCCGGCGCATCGACCGGCGCGTTCGAGGCCGTCGAGCTGCGTGACGGCGACAAGGGCCGTTACCTGGGCAAGGGCGTCGAGAAGGCGGTCGCGGCCGTCAACGACGAGATCGCCCCCGAGCTCGTCGGGTACGACGCCGAGGAGCAGCGCATCATCGACCAGGCGCTCCTCGACCTGGACGGCACCCCGAACAAGGGCAAGCTGGGCGCGAACGCGATCCTGGGCGTGTCGCTCGCCGTCGCGAAGGCCGCCGCCAAGAGCTCCGGCCTGGACCTGTACCGGTACGTGGGCGGCCCGAACGCGCACGTCCTGCCCGTGCCGATGATGAACATCCTGAACGGCGGGTCCCACGCGGACTCGAACGTGGACATCCAGGAGTTCATGGTCGCCCCGATCGGCGCACCGACCTTCAAGGAGGCGCTGCGCACCGGCACCGAGGTGTACCACGCCCTCAAGTCCGTGCTGAAGGAGAAGGGCCTGAGCACCGGCCTGGGCGACGAGGGCGGCTTCGCGCCGAACCTCTCCAGCAACCGTGAGGCGCTCGACCTGATCCTCGTCGCCATCGAGCGCGCGGGCCTCAAGGCGGGCACCGACGTCGCCCTCGCGCTCGACGTGGCCGCCACGGAGTTCTTCTCCGACGGCGTGTACGCGTTCGAGGGCGGCAAGAAGACGTCGGACGAGATGGTCACGTACTACGAGCAGCTCGTCGCGGACTACCCGCTGGTCTCGATCGAGGACCCGCTGTCCGAGGACGAGTGGGACGCCTGGGCCGGGCTCATGGGCAAGGTCGGCGACAAGGTGCAGATCGTCGGCGACGACCTGTTCGTCACCAACCCGGAGCGTCTCGCCAAGGGCATCGAGCTCAAGGCGGCGAACTCGCTGCTGGTGAAGCTCAACCAGATCGGCACGCTCACCGAGACGCTCGACGCCGTGGAGCTGGCCCAGCGCAACGGCTTCACCACGATGACCTCGCACCGCTCCGGCGAGACCGAGGACACCACCATCGCGGACCTCTCCGTCGCGACGAACGCCGGCCAGATCAAGACCGGTGCCACCGCTCGTGGCGAGCGCATCGCCAAGTACAACCAGCTCCTGCGCATCGAAGAGGCGCTCGACGAGGCCGGCACCTACGCCGGCCGGTCGGCGTTCCCGCGCTTCCAGGGCTGAGCCGAGGCGGTCCGCCGCCTCAGAAGGTCCGCTTCGAGCACATGATCGGGCGGGCGTTTCACGCGAAACGCCTGCCTGATCGTGTGGTGGAGGCGGACCTTTCACTTTGGCACACGGCGCGCCGAGGTAATGGCAGTACAAAGGCCCGGCGAATCGGCACAATCGACCCATGCCTTCCTCACGGCGCCCCGCGCGGCCCTCGGGCTCGGCGCGCGGCTCGGGCGCGCGCCCGTCGTCGACCCCGCGTGCGGGTTCGGGTGCGGGTTCCCCGGGGGCGAAGGGTGCCAAGGGGAAGACGCCGAAGCCGACGGGCAAGGCCGCGCCGAAGAAGCCTTCTCGTTCGACGGCGAAGGGTTCGACGGCACAAGGTTCGGCGGCTCAGGGTGCGACCGCGAAGGGCGGAACTGCACGGAGCGCGGCCGCGAAGGGCGCGACGGCGAACGGCGTGACGGCAAGGGGCACGGCCGCGAACCGCGCAACCGCACGGGGCGCGACGGCGAAGGGCGCCGGCCGGAAGCCCGCCGCGCCGTCGTCCGCGAGCCGTCGTACGGCCGCGCCCCGGAGCGCACCCGCGCGCCCGGGTACCGCCGCCCCGCGGAGCGCGCGTCCGACGTCGGGCAGCGGGGCGAAGCGACCCACCCAGCCGCGCCGTCGCGCGACGGCGACCGGCAGCGTCGCGCCGCCGCGCGCTGACCGCAAGCGCGGCAGCTTCGGGCTCGTCCTGCCGGAGGTGCTGACGGTCCGCGCGATGGTGCTGTCGGTGGTGGTGCTGCTCGCGGTCGTGCTGCTGCTCCCGACGGTGCGCGCCGCCGTGACGCAGCAGGCCGAGCTGCGCGACCTGCGCTCCGAGCTGAGTCAGCAGCAGGAGCAGAAGGAAGACCTCGAGACCGAGCTGGCCCGCTGGGACGACCGGTCCTACGTGATCGAGCAGGCCCGCTCGCGCCTGCGGTTCGTCATGCCGGGGGACAAGGTGTGGCGTCCGCTCGACACCGACTCCGTGCAGGAGCAGGAGCAGGAGCCGGAGCCCGGCGTGGTCGAGCCGTCGCCGGGGGCTTCCGAGGACGCGGGCGTGCCCTGGTACACGAGCGTGTGGGACTCGGTGCGGATCGCGGGCGGCGAGTGATCGCGTGATCACTCACCCACTGGTCGGCTCGGGGGACAATGGGGCAGTGAATTCCGTGAGTGAGACCGTGTCCGACGACGATCTGCGCGTCCTGGCCGAGCAGCTCGGCCGCGAGCCGCGCGGCGTCGTCGGCATCGCGGCGCGCTGTGTGTGCGGCCGTCCGACGGTGGTGCGTACCGCGCCGCGCCTGCCCGACGGCACCCCGTTCCCGACTGTCTTCTACCTGACCCACCCGGGCGCGACCGCCGCCGCGTCGACGCTCGAGGCGAACGGCGTGATGAGGGAGATGACGGCGCGGCTCGAGTCCGACGAGGAGCTCGCCGCCGCGTACCGCAAGGCGCACGAGCACTACCTTGCCGAGCGCGAGGCGATCGGGCACGTCGAGGAGATCGCCGGCATCTCGGCCGGCGGCATGCCGACGCGCGTCAAGTGCCTGCACGTCCTCTTCGCGCACGCGCTCGCCGCCGGCCCGGGCGTGAACCCGCTCGGCGACGAGGCGCTCGCGCTGGCCAAGGACACCTGGCGCCCGGACCGCTGCACCTGCTGAACCCCTTGGTTGTGGGCGTGACCGTTGCGACTACGTGCCGTTTTAGGCGCAACGATCGCGCCCACAACCACGTGAGGTTGGTCGCGAAGCGGGACGTCCGGGCACGGGCGGCACGAGCGCCTGGGAGAATCCTCGCGTGACTTCCTCTCGCGTGGCCGCGATCGACTGCGGCACCAACTCGATCCGCCTGCTCGTCGCGGACGTCGACGCCGCCGGAAACCTCACCGAGCTCGACCGTCGCATGGAGGTCGTGCGGCTGGGCCAGGGTGTGGACCGCACCGGCGAGCTCGCGCCCGAGGCGCTGGAGCGGACGCTGGCGGCGACCCGCGCGTACGCGGCGGCGATCGAGGCCGCGGGGGCGCAGAAGGTGCGCTTCGTGGCGACGTCGGCCACGCGGGACGCGCGGAACCGGGACGCGTTCTTCGACGGGGTGCGGGACGCGCTCGGCGTCGACGTCGAGGTGATCAGCGGCGGCGAGGAGGCGGAGCTCTCGTTCCGCGGCGCCACCAGCGCGGTCGCGGGGGCGCACGCCGGGCCGTTCCTCGTGGTCGACCTCGGCGGGGGCTCCACGGAGCTGGTCCACGGCACGGACTCGGTGGATGCGAGCGTGTCGATGGACGTCGGCTCGGTGCGGATGACGGAGCGGCACCTGCACAGCGACCCGCCGTCGGACGCCGAGATCGCGGCGGCCCGCGCGGACGTCCGGGCGCACCTGGACGACGCCGCCCGCGTGGTCCCGCTCGCGAGGACCGCCACCCTCGTGGGCCTGGCCGGGTCGATCACCACCGTGACGGCGCACGCGCTGGGCCTGACCGAGTACCAGCACGAGCGCGTGAACCAGGCGGAGCTGCCGGTCGCGGCGGTGCTGGACTCCTGCGCTGCGCTGCTCGCGGCGCCGCGCGCCGAGCGCACCGCCATGGGCTTTCTGCACCCGGGCCGGGTCGACGTGATCGCCGCAGGCGCCCTCGTCTGGTCGGAGGTGATCACGCGGGTCGCGGCCGACGTCGAGGCGGCGGGTGGGTCCCTGACCAGCGTGGTGACGAGCGAGCACGACATCCTCGACGGGATCGCGCTGTCCATGGTGTGACGCGGACTACGGCATCACGCCGCACGGGCGGGAGGCGCTGAACGTCCAGCGCAAGGAGTGGCAGGAGTTCGCCGACACGGTGGCCGGACTTCTCGGCGAGAGGAACGAGGCAGCTCGATGAACACCACCACCACCAGCACCGGCTGGCTCGCTGCTGACGACGGACCGTCGTCAGCCGGGAACCTCCGGCGGCGGTGGTCCGTTGGGCGTGCCAGAGGATCGAGGAAGTTCCTGCAGCGACGACGACGGCGTGGTGCGCTTCACGCACACGCCGCCCTTCGTCGTGTCAATACGGCTGCGTCGCGCGCGGTACCCTGGGAATCATGCCTCAGAACGACCTGACCTCGGTCAGCCATGCCTCCGACGCGGCGAGCACGCCGCGCCCGCGGAAGGTGCCGCGCATCGTGGTGCTCGGCGGCGGGTCCGTCGGCCTCTACGTGGCGCGCCGCCTGCGCAAGAAGCTGAAGAAGCGGGACGCGGCCATCGTCGTCGTCGACCCGCGCCCGTACATGACGTACGCACCGTTCCTGCCCGAGGCGGGTGCGGGCTCGATCGACGCCCGCGACGTCGTCGCGCCGCACCGCAAGGCCCTCAAGGGCGTCGACGTGCTGCAGGGCAAGGTCACCACGATCGAGCACGGGCGCAAGGCCGTGAAGATCCAGCCCGAGGAGGGCGACGAGTACGAGGTCACGTACGACCAGCTGGTCGTCGGCCTCGGCTCGGTGTCGCGCACGCTGCCCATCCCGGGCCTGGCGGAGGCGGCCATCGGCTTCAAGAACGTGGAAGAGGCCATCGCGGTCCGCAACCACGTCATCAACCGGCTGGACGTCGCGTCGTCCACGTGGGACGCCGACCTGCGCAAGCGCATGCTGACGTTCACCTTCGTGGGTGGCGGCTTCGCCGGCATCGAGGCCCTCGCCGAGATCGAGGACATGGCGCGTTACGCGACGCGGCAGTACCACACGATCGAGGCGTCCGACCTGCGATTCGTCATGATCGAGGGCGCCGGGCGCATCCTGCCCGAGGTCACGGAGCCGATGGGCGAGTACGCCCTGGCCGAGCTGAAGAAGCGCGGCATCGAGTTCCACCTCAACACGTTCCTCTCGTCCTGCGTCGACGGGCACGTCGTGACGTCGACGGGCGTCGAGTTCGACACCGAGACCATCGTGTGGACCGCCGGCGTCAAGGCGAACCCGGTCATCAAGGAGGCGTCCGACCTCCCGTTCGACAAGCTGGGCCGTGTCATCGTGCTCCCCACGCTGCAGGTCGCGACGGAGGACGGCGAGATCGTCGAGGGCGCATGGGCCGCCGGAGACTGCGCCGCCGTGCCGGACGTGCTCAACCCGGGCAAGTTCTGCCCGCCGAACGCGCAGCACGCGATCCGCGAGGCCGTGCGCCTGGCCGACAACATCGTGGCCCTCTACAAGGACAAGCCCGCTGTCGAGTACGACCACAAGAACGTGGGCGTCGTCGCGTCGCTGGGTCTCTACAAGGGTGTTGCCGAGCTGTTCGGCTTCATCAAGCTCAAGGGCTTCCTCGCGTGGGTCGCGCACCGCGGCTACCACGTCATGGCGATGCCGACCGGCAACCGCAAGGTCCGCATCCTGATCGGCTGGATCGGCCAGTTCCTCATGGGCCGCGAGCTGGTCTCGCTGGGCTCGCTGCACGACCCGCGCCAGGAGTTCCGCAACGCGTCGGTGCCGCCGAAGCCGGCGGGCGAGAAGGTCGAGCAGAAGGCGGAGTCCTCGGCCGCACGTGCGGAGTCGGGCTCCAAGGCCTGACTGGTCTCGTTCGCGCCGGTCGCCTGCAGGGTCAGTCGTCTCGTGGCTGACGTGAGTTCGGTCGGTTGCTTTGAGATCGGTCATTTAATTGACCGATCTCAAAGC
>NZ_JBHUUX010000109.1:0-10363 GCF_042670845.1 Promicromonospora sp. NPDC057138
GCGGGCCGACCTCACCACCCGTTGGACGAGCTTGTCGAGACCCGGGTCTCGACAAGCTCGACCAGCGGTAGCGGTAGCGTGTCTGTCGCCTCACCCACCCCACCTTGTTCCTGGAGCACCGATGCCCCTCGTCGCCGGCGTGGACACGTCCACGCAGTCCTGCAAGATCGTCGTCCGCGACGCCGAGACCGGCGCGCTGGTCCGGACCGGTTCCGCCAAGCACCCCGACGGCACGGAGGTCGACCCCCAGCACTGGTGGGACGCCTTCCAGGAGGCGTCCGCGGCGGCGGGCGGCCTGGCCGACGTCGCAGCGCTCGCCGTGGGCGGTCAGCAGCACGGGATGGTCGTCCTCGACGCCGACGGCAACGTCATCCGGCCGGCGCTGCTGTGGAACGACAACCGTTCCGCGCCCTCGGCCGAGGCCCTGATCACCGAGCTGGGCGACGGGAGCCGCGAGGCGGGCGCCCAGGCCTGGGCCGACGCCGTCGGCTCCGTGCTCGTCGCCTCCCTCACCGTCACCAAGCTCCGCTGGCTGCACGACAACGAGCCGGAGAACGCGGCCCGGGTGGCCGCCGTCGCGCTCCCCCACGACTGGCTGTCCTGGCGCATCGCGGGCTACGGGCCAGCGGGCGACGCGACCGCTCCCCTGGGGCCGCAGCTCGACAGGCTGTTCACGGACCGCTCGGACGCGTCCGGCACTGGGTACTACGACGCCGCCGTCGGTGAGTACCGCCCCGACCTGCTGGAACGCGCCCTGGGGCGGGCCGACGTCGTGCTGCCGCGCGTGGTCGGCGTGGCCGAGGCGGGCGCCGTCGCGCACCCTGACGTCGCGGGTTCGGCGCTCGACCCTTCGACAGGCTCAGGGACCGGCTGCCTCGTCGGGCCCGGCGCCGGCGACAACGCCGGGGCGTCCCTCGGGCTCGGCATGACGCCGGGCGACATCGCCATCTCGATCGGCACGTCGGGCGTGGTGTCCGCCGTCGCGCCGAAGCGCACCGCCGACGGGTCCGGCGCGATCAACGGGTTCGCCGACGCGACCGGCAACGCCCTCATGCTCGCTGTCACGCTCAACGCGGCGCGCGTGCTGGACGCCGCCCGCGAGGTGCTCGACGTCGACTTCGACGAGCTGGCCGACCTGGCGCTGCAGGCCCCGCCGGGGTCGGACGGCCTCGTGCTCGTGCCGTACCTGGAGGGCGAGCGCACGCCCAACCGGCCCGACGCCACGGGCACCCTGCACGGCATCCGCCTGGCGACCTCGACCCGCGCTCACCTGGGCCGCGCCTACATCGAGGGCATGCTGTGCGGGCTCGCCGACGGCCTCGACGCGCTGCGCGCCCAGGGCGTCTCGGTGGAGCGCGTGATGCTGATCGGCGGGGCCGCGCAGTCGCCGGCCGTGCAGCAGATCGCCCCGCAGGTCTTCGGGCTGCCGATCGGCATCCCCGAGCCCGGCGAGTACGTGGCCGACGGCGCCGCGCGCCAGGCCGCATGGGTCCTCGCGTCCGCGGGCGACCCGGGGGCGGTGGCCCCGGCGTGGTCCACGACGATCGCCACGACGCTCGACGCCGACCCGAAGCCGGTGATCCGCGAGCAGTACGCCGCCGTCCGCGACCTGGTCTGACTGCAGAAGACTTCGTGGTCGATACAGGAGAGCGTGACGTGACACCCCTCGTCCAGCTCATTCCCCGCGAACCGTTCGGGCGCGAGGACATCCAGGCATTCGCCGAGGAGAGCGGCTGGACGCCGGTCGATGTGAGGCAGCCCGATGGACCCATCGAGGAACTGGCGTGGGTTCTCGGGCTTGCTGACGCCGACAGCCCCGAGGACACCGATGACGTGGAGACACTGGTGGTCCACTGGATCGAGGACCAGCGCTTCCAGGTCGACTACCTCGCGGTCGAGGGGGACTCGTCCGAGTGGTTCGCCGACTCGCTTCGCGACGCGCTGCCCCTCCACTCCGACGAGTCCCTGTTGCAGATGACGGCGAACACCCGCGACGACATGGCTCTCATGCGTGCTCTGCGCAGGATGGGCATCCACTGCGCGGGACGGGAGTACGACGCCGTCTCGTACGACTTGCTGCGCTGGGCGCTCCACGACCCAGAGCCGCTGGTCCGGCGCAACGCTCTGCTCGCCGCGTCCCTCATTGGCTGGCCGCAGCTTGTGCCCCTCTTGACGGCTGTGATCGACACCGAGAAGGACCTCACTGTCAGGCAGCAGGCCGTGACCACCCTCGACGTAGTCCGCGATCTCATCGACCGGCAGGGCTCCATCTCATCGAAGGGCACCGAGTAGACGTCCGGCCGGCTGGCCGTGGCGCCGCTACGTCGCGCGGAGGTAGGTCAGGTGGCGGTAGCGGAGGCCCGACGACGACGTCGTCCACTCGGTCGACGAGGCGACGGTCCACTCCGGGCCGATCTCGGGGGCGAACACGTCGCCCTCGATCTCGGCGTTGATCTCGCTGACCTCCAGCACGTCGGCGATGGGCAGCGTCTCGCTGTAGAGCTGGGACCCGCCCATCACCCAGACCTCGTCGCCGCCGGGCTCGCCGGCCGCGACCTCCAGCGCCTGGCCGATCGACCCGGCCACGACGGCGTCGTCGCCGGCGTCCGGCACGCCGTGCGGGCCGCGCGAGGAGACCACGATGTTGGTGCGGCCGGGCAGCGGGCGCTTCGGCAGCGACTCCCAGGTGAGCCGCCCCATCACCACCGGGTGGCCCGACGTGGTCCGCTTGAAGTGGGCGAAGTCCTCGGGCACGCGCCACGGGATGTCGCCGCCGGCGCCGATCACGGGGCGGCCGGCGGCGTCGCGGGCCTGGCCCCAGATGAGTCCGATCATCAGACGGCGATCGGGGCCTTGATGGTGGGGTGCGAGACGTAGCCGAGCACCTCGACGTCCTCGAACTCGTAGTCGAAGATCGAGTCGCGCGGGGCGAGCCGCAGCGAGGGGTACGGGTACGGGTCGCGCGCGAGCTGCGTCTCGACCTGCTCCACGTGGTTGTCGTAGATGTGCACGTCGCCGCCGGTCCAGACGAACTCGCCGACCTCGAGCCCGGTCTGCGCCGCGACCATGTGCGTGAGCAGCGCGTAGGACGCGATGTTGAACGGCACGCCGAGGAACAGGTCCGCCGACCGCTGGTAGAGCTGGCAGCTCAGCTTGCCGTCCGCGACGTAGAACTGGAACAGGGCGTGGCACGGCGGCAGCGCCATGTCGTCCACCTCGGCCGGGTTCCACGCCGTCACGATGTGCCGGCGCGAGTCCGGGTTGGTGCGGATCTGCTCGATCACTGATCCGATCTGGTCCACGTGCCCGCCGTCGGGCGTGGGCCACGAGCGCCACTGGACGCCGTACACCGGGCCCAGCTCGCCCGACTCGTCGGCCCAGTCGTCCCAGATCTTCACGCCGCGCTCCTGCAGCCAGCGCACGTTGGAGTCGCCGCGCAGGAACCACAACAGCTCGTACACGACCGACTTGAGGTGCACGCGCTTGGTCGTGATCAGGGGGAACCCCTGGGACAGGTCGTACCGGATCTGCCGCCCGAACACGCTGCGGGTGCCGGTGCCCGTCCGGTCGCCCTTGCGGGTCCCCGTGGCGAGCACGTCGCGGAGCAGGTCCTCGTACGGGGTCTCGATCTCGGTCATGCGGCAAAGCCTATGCCGGACGGCGCGCGAACCTGGTGCCCGACGCCGCCGACCTGCGATACTCACGGCCAGTCGATCAGGGGGTTCTTGCATGTCCGAGCAGGTGGGGTCACGTATCAGGCGTTCGCCATGGTTGTGGGTGGCCGTCGTCGCCATGGGGCTCGCCGCCGCGGTCCGGCTCGCCGGCCAGCTCGTCGGCGGTGGTACCGCGTGGCCGTTCGTGATCGGCATCGGCGCGGTGCTGGTCATCCTGGTGGCGATCTACGCGGGGCTGAACGCCAGCGCGCGGGCGCTGGTCCGGCGCGTCGCCGCCCAGCGGCCGACGGCGACGGTCGCCCTCGTGGTGCCCGCCACGTCGATGGCCGCGACCGCCGCTCGGCTCGGCGTGGACCCTGGCCTGATCAGGGCCGACGGTTCGCGGTACGCGGCGGTCGCGATCCTGCCCGACCGGGTCGAGCTCTGGGCCGGCAAGGGCCAGGAGCCCCACTGGTGGGTGCCGCGCACGCGGGACGGCGTGACGGTCGAGCACACCCAGATCGGAGGGGTCACGACGGACGCGCTGTGCATCGCGGCGGGCGACGAGGACGAGGAGATCGTCGTGCGCGCCGTCCCGGTGCCGGTCTGGCTCGATGTCCTGCGCGCCCGCCGCCAGGCGGCCATGGAGCAGCTCGTCCGCGACCTCGGGCAGGACCCGGCGCGGATCCTGGGCAACGCATCCTGAGCACTACTTCCTGAGCACTACTTCCTGAGCGCCTCTTCCCGAGCGGCTGCCCGAGCTCAGTCCTGCTTGACCTTCAGCTCCTTGAGCTGGTCCCCACGACGGCGGTGGAGCACGCCCATCGTGACGAGCACCAGCGCCACGACGCCGCCGAGCGCCGCACCCCACGCCGAACCGCCGCGGAAGGCCGGCCCGTCGACGTCGAGGATCCGCTCGCCGGCGTGGGACGCCGCCGAGGTGCCGAGCACGATCCCGAGCGTCAGCAGGTTCGGCACCGCGAACAGCGCGGCCAGCACCACGAACGCGCCGCGGACCGGCCAGGACCGCCGCGGCAGCACGGCCTGCACCAGGAACAGCACGGGGATCGCCGTGAACACCGCGCCGACGACCAGACCCCACCAGGCACCCGCCGAGAACGAGCCGTCCACGGCGTTGCCGATCACCTGGGCCCACCAGCGCGGCAGGAACGCCGACAGGAACAGGTACACCAGCCACACGGCCACGATCACCGCGACCACGCCGATCAGCCGCTTCACGACGTCGCGCCAGTCCGGCTTCCAGCGCGCGGCCGACGACGTCGGGCCGGTCGACGTCGGGCCGCCCGACGTCGGGCCGGTCCCGCCGGGCTCGTCGCTCGCGTTCTGCGCCATGAGCACGATCGTCGCAGCGGCGGACGCACTCTGCGCGGCGAGCGGGAACGTCCTGCACGTCGTTCGCGTTGACGACTAGTCCCACCGACCGGGATGCGCCGGACCGGACTCCGTGACCGTGTCGGTGAGCAGTGGAAGGATGAGCCCCATGACGGAGCAGACCACCACCTCGAGCGCTACGAGCACCGAGGACGCCGCGACCCCCTCGCCCACCGACCCGCTGTGGGTGGAGCGCAACGGCACCCGCACGTACACGGGCTTCACGGCCCGCGGCGCTCGGGTCGAGATCGGGCCCGCGAGCGCCGGTGCGGTGTTCACGCCGGGCGAGCTGCTGAAGGTCGCGCTCGCGGCATGCGCCGGGATGAGCAGCGACCGGGCGTTCGCGCGCCGGCTGGGTGACGACTACAAGACCACGATCCGCGTCGAGGACCCGAAGAACGTCGCGGAGGACCGGTACCCGGTGCTCACGGAGAAGTTCGAGATCGACCTGTCCATGCTCGACGACGAGGACCGCGCGAAGCTCCTCACGATCGCGCAGCGGTCGATCGACAAGACCTGCACGGTGGGCCGCACGCTCAAGGCCGGCGCGCAGATCCCGGACGCGCAGTTCGAGCAGCCGGCGGAGGGCTGACATGACCGACGACAAGAAGCTGACCGCGCCAGAGGCCAACGGCCGGGCAGCCCCGGGCGACGCGGTCCTCAAGCCGGACAACTCGGTGGAGGTCACGCCGGCGGACTGGGTCAACTACAAGCCTGAGGGCCCGCTGGACTACCTGGTGGACCGGGCGGTGGCCATCCCGTCGGCGACCATCCACAAGCATGTGGACAAGGTGCGGGCCCGGAATCCCGGCGCGAGCCCGGCCGAGATCATCAAGCTCCTGGAGAAGGAGTACCTGCGGGTCATCCAGACCACGGGCGGCGCCGTCGGCGCGGCCGCCGCGATCCCGGCGGTCGGCACGGCGGCCAGCGTCGCGCTGTCGGCGAGCGACGTCGCGACGTTCTTCGCCTCGTCGGCCGCGTTCTCCCTCGCCGTGGCTGACGTGCACGGCATCGACGTCCAGGACGTGCGCCGCCGTCGGGCGCTGCTGCTCGCCGCCGTGCTCGGCGACCAGGGCGCGCAGGACGTCGAGAACGCCATCGGCGGGTCGGGCGTCGCCTGGGGCAAGGTGCTGCTCACGACCATGCCGCGCACCACGCTGCAGCGAGTGAACAAGGCGCTGACGCACCGGTTCGTCCAGAAGCAGATCGCCAAGCAGGGCAGCCTGCTGCTGGGCCGCATCCTGCCGTTCGGCATCGGCGCGGTGGTCGGGTTCGTCGGTGCGCGCGCCCTCGGCCACACCGTGATCGGCCAGTCCCGCGTCGCGTTCGGCACTCCGCCGGAGCGTTTTCCCCGCGTCATCGAGCAGAAGTAGCCGGATATCACAATCCCTAGGCGGGATGACAGGACCCTGTCTAGGCTTGCGATCCATGGCGGAAACGACTCACGGCGCACTCGCCCCGACGTACCATCCACTCCCGATCACCATCGCGCGAGCGCACGGTACGCATGTATGGGACACGGACGGTAACGAGTTCCTCGACTTCCTGGCGGGGTACTCGGCGCTGAACTTCGGGCACCTGCATCAAGGCTTGGTGGCCGCGGCGATGACGCAGCTGCGCCAGGTCACGCTCACCTCCCGTGCGTTCGACCATGACCGGCTGGAGGAGTTCGCGCAGCGGCTGGTCGAGGTAGTGGGTCCGCTGACGACCGGCGGCGAGAACAGCCTCGTGGTGCCGATGAACACCGGCGCCGAAGCCGTGGAGACCGCGATCAAGGCGGTCCGCAAGTGGGGTTACGACGTGCGCGGCGTGCCCGAGGACCAGGCGACGGTGGTGGTCGCCGGCGGCAACTTCCACGGCCGCACCACCACGCTCGCCGGCCTCTCGGACAACCCGACGGTCCGCGACGGGTTCGGCCCCTTCACTCCTGGCTTCCGCCAGGTCCCCTTCGGCGACCTGGGCGCCGTCGCCGACGCCGTGGACGACACCACGGTCGCCGTCCTCATGGAGCCGGTGCAGGGCGAGGCCGGCGTCGTGGTGCCGCCGGACGACTTCTGGCCGGGCCTGCGCGAGCTCACCACGAAGCAGAACATCGCGCTGGTCGCGGACGAGATCCAGTCGGGCCTGGGCCGCACCGGCACGACGCTCGCGTGCGAGCTCTGGGACGTGCGGCCGGACCTGGTCTGTCTCGGCAAGGCGCTCGGCGGCGGGATCGTCCCGGTCTCGGCGGTGGTCGGCAAGCCGGAGATCCTCGGTGTCCTGACCCCGGGCACGCACGGTTCGACGTTCGGCGGCAACCCGCTGGCCTGCGCGGTCGGCATCGCGGCGCTCGACTTGCTCGCGACGGGGCAGTACCAGGCGCGGGCAGCGGCGTCGGGCAAGGTGCTCAAGGAGCGGCTGGACGCGCTCGTGGAGCGCGGCCTGCTCACCGGGGCGCGCACCATCGGCCTGTGGGCAGGCGTCGACCTCGACCCGGCGTTCGGCACGGGGCGCGACCTGTGCGAGGCGCTCCTGGAGCGCGGCGTGCTCGCGAAGGACACGCACGACGCGACCATCCGCCTGTCGCCGCCTCTGTCGATAGTGCAGCCCGAGCTGGAGATGGCGCTGGACATCCTGGAGGAGTCGCTCGTCGCCCTCCGCGGCGAGCGCTCGGGCGAAGACCCCACCGCCGAGCCCGATGACGCGGACGAGGCGACCGCCGACGCGGCGGACGAGGCGCCCAGCGACCCCACGGACATCGCCACCGCTGCCGCTCCCGACGTCGACACCACCGGCGAGGGCACGGACGAGCGTTCCGAACTGTCACCGACCGCGAGCTGAGCGTAGGCTCCGGGAGGTGACCACTACGACGTCGTCCCCCACCACCGCAACGCTCCCGGCGCTCCCCGAGCTGCAGCGGGCCTACGCCGAGCTTCAGGCCAAGGGCCTGAATCTGGATCTCACGCGCGGCAAGCCGTCGGCCGAGCAGCTCGACCTCGCCGAGCCGATGCTCGCCCTGCCCGGGATCGGTGTGCACGCCGACGACACGGGCACCGACGCGCGCAACTACGGCGGGCTGGACGGCGGGCTCGCGGTCCGGCGCATCTTCGCCGAGCTGCTGGACGTGCCGGTGGAGCAGCTCCTCGCGGGCGGCAACGCCTCGCTCACGATCATGCACGACGTCGTCGCGTACGCCGAGCTGTTCGGGTTCCCCGAGTCGCCCAAGCCGTGGGCGCGCGAGGACAAGGTCCGCTGGATCTGCCCCGTGCCGGGCTACGACCGCCACTTCACGGTCTGCGAGGCGCTGGGCATCGAGATGATCCCGGTCCCGATGACGCCGGACGGGCCCGACGCCGAGGCCGTGGCCGCGCTCGTCGCGACGGACCCCACCATCAAGGGCATGTGGGTGGTCCCGACCTACTCCAACCCCGAAGGCTCGGTCATCACCGAGGACGTCGCCCGCGCGCTGGTCTCGATGCCCACCGCCGCGCCGGACTTCCGCATCATGTGGGACAACGCGTACGCCGTCCACCACCTGACCGACGACGAGGTGGCCAGCCCGAACGCCATCGCGCTGGCCGCGGAGGCCGGACACCCGGACCGCGTGTTCCTGTTCGCGTCGACGTCCAAGATCACGTTCGCGGGCGCGGGCGTCGCGTTCCTCGGCAGCTCGCCGGCCAACATCGCCTGGTACAAGAAGCACCTGTCCGCGGCGTCGATCGGCCCGGACAAGCTCAACCACCTGCGGCACGCGATGTTCTTCGGCTCGGCCGACGGCGTACGCGACCACATGCGCAAGCACCGCGAGATCCTGGCGCCCAAGTTCGAGGCAGTGGTGCAGATCCTGGCCGAGCGCCTCGGCGCATACGGCATCGCGTCGTGGACGGAGCCCAAGGGCGGCTACTTCGTGTCCCTCGACGTCGCGCCGGGCACCGCCTCCCGCGTGGTGGAGCTGGCCAAGGAGGCCGGGATCGCGCTCACGCCGGCGGGTGCCACCCACCCGTACCGCAAGGACCCGGAGAACAAGAACGTGCGCCTCGCGCCGTCGATGCCCCCGCTGGACGAGGTCCGCACGGCCATGGACGGCGTGGCGACCTGCGTCCTCCTGGCAGCAGCCGAAGCCGCGAAGTAGGTCCGCGAAGTAGAGCGCCTGTCCGAGTCTCCCTGGTGATCGCCAGGGGGACCCGGACAGGCGCTCTACTTCGCGGACCTACTCCGGGCAGTGCTTGTTGACCACCAGGACCGGGCAGGCCGAGTGGTGGAGCACGGCCTGGCTCGTCGAGCCGAGGAGCAGGCCCCGGAACCCGCCGCGGCCGCGTGAGCCCACCACCACGAGGTCCGACGCCGTGGAGAACTCCGTCAGCAGCTCCGCGCCCGTGCCGTCGAGCACGATCCGGCGGATCCGCAGCCCGGGATTCTCGGCCTCGTACCGGTCGGCCACGACGTCCATGCCCGCCCCGATGTCGGCCAGCACCTGCTCGCGGTCGATGTTCGAGGGCAGCCACGCCAGCATCCCGGCGTTGCCCACGGGAACCCCGGTGACGGCGGTCAGCTCGGCACCCCACGCGTTGGCCTGCGCGATCGCGTGCTGCAGCGCACGCTCGGCCTGTGGGGACCCGTCCACGCCGACGACGATGCGGCGTACCTCCCGGATCTCGGCGGCCCCGGTCGCCGCGGCCGCCGCCTCGGTGTCGGACGCCGGCACGCCGGTGCCGCCGTCGGGCACGCTCCAGGCGACGCCACGGTTGGCCTCGGCACGCAACGGCACCACGACGACGGGGCAGCGCGCGTGCGCGGGCAGCGCGGACGACACGGTGCCCAGCAGCCGCTCGGTGAACCCGCCGCGGCCGCGCGTGCCGACGACGGCCAGTCCGTAGTCGGCGGACAGCTCCACGAGCACGCCCGCCGCGTCACCGGTGGCGACCTCCGTGGTGGCGCGCACCCCGGCGTCGGCCACGCGGGCCTCCGCCTCGGCGAGGACCGACTTGGCGCCCTCCTGGATGGTGGTGTCGTCGAGGGCGGCGTACCCGCCGTCGAGCGACGCCGCCGTGAACGACGGCAACGAGTAGCTGCACACGATGTGCAGCGACCAGCCCACACGATGTGCGTACGCGGTCGCCCAGTCCAGCGCGTGCAGGCTCGCGGCCGACCCGTCCACCCCGACCAGAACGACCTCGGGTCGTGTCATCGCCAGCCCTTTCTTCGCCCAAGCACCATTGCACTCCAAAGCTACCGGCGGCGCGCTCGTTATGGGTGTCCGGTGGCAAGAAGCCAGGCAGCGATCCGCGAAGTAGAGCGCCTGTCCGAGGAGACTCGGACAGGCGCTCTACTTCGCGGCT
>NZ_JBHUUX010000110.1:0-10075 GCF_042670845.1 Promicromonospora sp. NPDC057138
AGCTTGTCGAGACCCGGGTCTCGACAAGCTCGACCACCGACCACCGACCACCGGCCGGGGGTCAGGGTTTGCTGTCAAAGCCGTAGCCGAAGCCGCCGTCCGCCTCTGCGGCGCGCCAGAAGTCGCGCAGCATCTCCTCGGGGGTGTGCAGGTTGTGGCGGCTCGCCACGGGCTCCTCGTCGCCCGAGATGGCCTTGACCTCGTCGTGGATGCGTTCCATCGAGGTGTCGAGCGACCAGGCGACGTCGGCGGCGAGCTTGAGCGAGTCGGTGAGGTGCCGAGGCACGTCGCCGTCGTACTTGTAGTAGATCTTGTGCTCGAGGCTGGCCCAGAAATCCATGGCGATGGTGCGCAGCTGGATCTCGACGATGACGTTCTCGACGCGGTCGGACAGGAACACCGGGATCCTCACGATGAGGTGCAGCGACTTGTACCCGGTCGCCTTCGGGTGCTTGATGTAGTCCCGCTCCTCCAGCAGCGTCATGTCCGACTGCTTCAGGATCATGTCGCGGACCAGGTAGATGTCGTTGACGAAGCTGCAGGTGATGCGCACCCCTGCGATGTCGAACATCTGCGCCCGGACGCCGTCCGGCGTCAGCGGGATGCCCTTGCGCCGGCACTTGGCGACTATCGACTCGAGCGACTTGAGGCGAGACCCCACGTGCTCCACGGGGTTGTAGTTCTGCATGTGCCGGAACTCGTCGCGCAGGATCGAGACCTTGGTCATGACCTCGTCGATCCCGAACTTGTAGGTCAGCACCAGCCGGCGCAGCTCGACCACCAGTTCTCGGAGCTGGGCAGGATCGGGTATCGGGTGTTCCCGGACGTCCTCGGGCAGCTTGCTCACGGGTCCACCGTACGGGTAGGCGGAATGGTGTGGGGACGAAATTCGAGGCCCACTCCGCCCCGCGCGAGAACAGTCTTGGTTGCGAGCGTGACCGTTGCGCCTAAAACGGACACATAGGCGCAACGGTCCCGCTCACAACCAAGAACTTTGGCGGGGGATCAGTCCGGTGCCACCTCCGAGAGGCGGAGGAACGTGATCGAGTGCGCCGGGAAGTCGTACGTGAACGTCGAGCCGCCGTCAGACGGCGCCACGTCCAGCGTCGTCTCCTCCTCCACCGGCACTATCCGTTCGGGCTGGGTCTTGGTGTTCATGGCCGACGGCGCCCCGCTCATCCGGGTCACCGACGCCTCCGGACCCACCAGGGCCCCGTCCACCGACACCGCCGTACGCGCCACCGACTCGTACGGGTTGACGACCTTGAGCACCAGCTCGCCGGTCTCCGCGTCCCGCGTGACCACCTGGTACAGCGACTCGGTGGTCGGCTCGGTGTAGGTCATCTGCAGCGCGCCGTCGAGGTAGAGCTTGATGGTGCGCCCGGAGACCACGACCTTCACGTGGTAGTCCCGGCCCGTCTCCATGGAGTGGCCCTCCACGGCCGCCACCTCGTTGGCGGAGCCGCCGTCGGCCCGCTGGAGCGCCTGCCGGGTGTTGTTCCACCCGCCGAGGTTCCACCAGTAGAAGTCGTCCCGGCCGCCTGCGGCGAACCCGACGAGGAACGCCTCGCTGCCGCCCAGCTTCCGCGCGTCGAGCTCCAGGGTGTAGTTGTCCCAGTCCTTCGTGTACGCGTCCGTGATGATCGAGCGGGCGTCGGTCACGTTGCCCGCCGACTGCACGTACTCGCCGTTGGTCACGCCCCAGGTCCCGGCCTGCGGTTCCCACCCGGCGCCGTCGTCGAACGAGTCGGAGAACAGCACCTCGCCGGACTGGTTGTCGGTCACCTTCACGTCGTCGTAGGCGGCCTGGGTGTTCCAGGTCGACAGGAAGACGCCGCCCGAGATGTCCGCCGGCGTCTCCTCCGGGCCGTCGTGCGTGGACGGGACCACCTGGTCGCCGGTGTTCGTCATGAACATCTGCTGCGTGTAGTACGACGTCGAGCCCCACGACTGGTCGTTGTCGAACCACATCATGTCCGGGGACCACTGGACGTAGTCCTCGTTGGCGAACATCGGCGCGTACGAAGCGAGCTCGACGACGTCGGAGTTGCGCTCGATCCCGGTCATGTATGCGGCCTCCGACAGCGAGTTGGACCACGCGTTGCCGCGCGAGGCGTACTCGCCGAGGAACACGTGCGGGCCCGCGCGGTCGTAGGAGTCGTACCGCTCCGTGTTCGACAGGAACCACGACGGGTCGTTGTAGTAGTGCTCGTCGATCATGTCGACACCCTGCTCGCGGTTGTACTTCCACAGCTCGTCGAACCGGGCGCCGGCGTCGTCCGGGCCGGAGTTCGAGATCACGGTGACCTCGGGGTGGGCCGCCTCGACGGCGTCCCGGAACCGCGGGAAGTTCGCCTCGAACGTGTGGGTGTTCTCCTCGTTGCCGAGGCCGATGTACTTCAGACCGAACGGCTCGGGGTGGCCCAGCGCGGCGCGCTTGGCGCCCCACTCCGTGTCCACGGACCCGTTGGCGAACTCGATCAGGTCGACGGTGTCCTGCACCCAGCGGTCGATGCGGACGTCGTCCTTCATCTCGGGGATGCTGCTGCCGCAGCCGTTGGCGCCCACCGACAGCACGGGCAGCGGCGTCGCGCCCAGGTCCTCGGCGAACTCGAAGTACTCGAGGTAGCCCAGGCCGTAGGACTGGTTGTAGCCCCAGAAGTTCCAGTTGGTCGGCCGCTCCTCGACCGGCCCGATGGTCTCCTTCCACTGGTACGTCCGACGGCGGTCCGCGCCGTCCGAGCCCAGGTACGTGTCGAACGTGCCGACGTTGGTCACGCAGCCGCCGGGGAACCGCAGGAAGGACGGTTCCAGGTCGGCGACCTTCTGGGCGAGGTCCGCGCGCAGCGGCGAGCGCCCGTTGACCGGGCCCTTCCACGTGTCGCGCGGAAACAGCGAGACCATGTCCAGCCGCAAAGTGCCGGCCGCGCCGCCCGTGACCACGAGCCGGGCGTCGTTGGCGGTGCCGCTCGCGGTGAGCTTGGCCGTGTGCTTCTTCCACCGGTCGGAGCCGTTCACCGACACCGTGGTGGACGCGTACGTCGTGGCGCCGTCCGGGGACTCCAGGCTCACCCGGAGCTGCTGCGCCCGGCCGGTGCGCGCGAAGGCCGAGAAGTCATACTTCTTGCCCTTCTCGATGGCGAAGCCCTCGTTGTAGCTCGCGTTGCGCACGCCGACGCCGGGTCCGTCCGCCTCGACGGTCAGGTACGCGCGGTTGGCGTCGTTGAGCCACTCGCCCCGCTCGGACTGCACCCTCGCGGTGCCCGTCGACCCGCGCCGCTGCACGACGTCCCAGCCCGTCATGCCGGTGAAGTTCCGGTTGTCCGTGGCCGCGAACTCGAAGGACCGGTTGCGGACCAGCTCGGCGTACAGGCCGCCGTCGGCCGCGTAGTTGATGTCCTCGTAGAAGACGCCGTACAGGTCGTCGCTCATCTCGGTGCCGGCCGCCGCGGCGTCGACGTCGAGCGTGTGCTCCTCGACCGGGGTCTCGGCCGGCGGGTACGCCGCCAGCAGAGTCGCCCGCTCCTCGGCGGTGATCGGCAGGACCGTCCCGTGCCGGGGGCTGGCCGGCAGGATCGCGTCCAGGTTGGACGTCCACTTGCCGCTGCTCAGGTCGTCGGACTCGAAGAGCATGTAGCCCTGGCCGCCGTGGTAGCTCGGCTGGTCCTGCAGCAGGAACCAGCGGTCGTCGGTGAGGGATGGGAAGAGTGTGGGCCCCTCGCCCCCGGTGAACGTGCCGCCCCAGGGGTTCGGCTGGCCGAACCCGATGCGCTCCGCGATGAGGTCCCAGCCGTCGCCGTCGGTCACGCCCTGCGTGCGGCGCAGGTCGGTGGACGACTCCTGCCGCATCCCCATGTACGACTCGTCCTTGGTGAGGCGGTAGTAGACGCCGTCCTCCTCCTGGACCGTCGAGTCGATCATGCCGAGGCCGTCGCCCTGCGGCTCGTCGATCCACGGCTGGGGCTCAGAGAACGTCTCGAAGTCCGTGGTGGTCGCGTAGAGCATGCGCTGGTACGACGTGCGGATGTCGCGCTCCGCGGGCGGGACGTCGGCTGGGTACAGCGCCGAGGCCCAGTAGACGACGAACTCGCCGGCCGCCTCGTCCCAGTACGCCTCTGGTGCCCACAGGTTGCCCGCGTTCTCGGGGGCCAGCTCGATCTCGCGCTGCTCGCCCCAGTTCACCAGGTCCGTCGACTCCCAGACCATGAGCGAGCGGCTGCCCGTCTCCTGGGCGTCGCCGAAGTTGCCGCCGCCGTAGATCTGCAGGTCGGTGGCGAGCAGGTAGTAGGTGCCGTCGCCGCCACGGATCAGGAACGGGTCGCGCAGGCCCTTGGTGCCGAGCGTGGAGGAGAGCACCGGCTTGCCGCCGTTCAGCGTGGTCCATTCCAGCGGGTCCGGCCCGTTCGAGACGGCGAACGAGATGGTCTCGCCGTCCGCGGTGGACTCACCGGTGAAGTAGGGGAAGAAGTAGGCGGCGTAGTCGGCGCGCTGCCCTGAGCCTGTCGAAGGGTCCGCCGCGGTGGCCGACGCCGGAGCGGTCGCCTCAGGGGCGGCGATCGAGGGCGATACCGCCCCCGCCAGGCTCACCGCCAGCGCGGCACCCATGGCGAGCACACCTCTTGTATATCGATGTAGAACCATAGCCTGTCGATCCCTTCGTCACGTCACTGTGGGTGGGGTCATGCAGTCGTGGTACTGCGGCCCTGACTCGGCGCACCGGGTACGCCGAGTCAGGGCCGTGGTCCGGCTAGGTGCGGCGGAGGGTCAGGGCTCGCTGGACCAGCACGAAGATCAGCAGCAGGACGCCGATCACGATCCTGGTCCACCACGAGCTGAGGGTGCCCTCGAACGTGATGATCGTCTGGATCAGGCCGAGCACCAGCACGCCCAGCACGGAGCCGAGCACGAACCCGGTGCCGCCCGTGAGCAGCGTGCCGCCGATGACGACCGCCGCGATCGCGTCGAGCTCCATGCCGACGCCGGTCAGCGAGTAGCCGGACCGGGAGTACATCGCGAACAGCAGGCCGCCGAGACCGGCGCACGTGCCACTCACCACATAGGCGAGCACCTTGGTGCGGGCCACGGGCAGGCCCATGAGCAGCGCGGACTGCTCGCCGCCGCCGATCGCGTACACCGTGCGGCCGAACCGCGTGAGGTGCAGCGCCACGAAGGCGAGCCCCACCACGATCAGCGCGATGAGCATGCTGGAGGTCAAGCGCCACTCGCCGAAGATCTGGACCCAGGTGGCCAGCTCGGCGAACGACGCGTTGTCGATGGCTATCGACTCCGGCGCGATGAGGAAGCACAGACCGCGCGCAAAGAACATGCCCGCGAGCGTCGCCACGAACGGCTGCACCTGGAAGTAGTGGATCATCACGCCGTGCGCCAGGCCGATCACGGTCCCGGCGGCCACCGCGATCGGGATCACGACGGCGGGCGGCAGGCCGGCCTGGAGCAGGGCCGCGGTGATCACCGTGGACAGCGCCAGGACCGACCCGACCGACAGGTCGATGCCGCCGGTCAGGATGACGAACGTCATGCCCACCGCGAGCACGATGAGGTGCGCGTTGTTGATGAACAGGTTGGACACCACGGCGGGCGTGAGGAAGTTCTCGTACCGGGTGCCGCCCACGATCAGCATGAGCGCGAGCACCACGAACGTGCCCACCACCGGCAGGTAGCGCTGGTCGAGCCGGATCGGGATCTTCGCCGCGCGGGTCTTGCGGGGCACCTGGGCGGGGGCCGACGTCGTCATCGGGCCTTCACCTCCGTGGAGTCGGGGCGCGCAGCGGGCTGCGGCTCGGGGGGCGTGGTGGCGGCCGGTTTACGCGCTGCGGCCATGAGCCGCTCCCGCATCCTGGGCGACTGCAGCAGCGTCACCGCGATGACGACCAGAGCCATGAACAGGGGCGTGACCAGCGGCGAGATGCCGAGGACGGTCACGGTCCGCCTGAGGGTCGCGATGACGAGCGCGCCGACCAGCGTGCCGGACAGGTTGAACTTGCCGCCCGAGAGCGCCGTCCCGCCGATCACCACCGCGAGGATCGCGTCGAGCTCGATGAACACGCCGGCGTTGTTGGCGTCGGCCGCCATCGTGTTGGCGCTGATGAGCAGGCCCGCCAGCCCGGCGAACAGACCGGACGCCGCGTACACGGTCCAGGTCAGCGTCTTGGAGCGGACGCCGGACAGGCGGCTGGCGGCCGGGTTGATGCCCGTCGCCTCCAGGAGCATGCCGAGCGCGGTGCGCCGCACCATGAACGCGACCACGGCGAACACACCGAACGCGATGACCGCCGCCGTGGGCAGGCCGAGCCAGAACCCCGAGCCGAGCACCTTGAACGGCGCGCTGTTGATGGTGGTGATCATGCCGCCCGTGATCAGCATGGCGACGCCGCGGCCGGCCGTCATCAGGATGAGCGTGGCGATGATCGGCTGGATCCCGAGCACGGAGACCAGGAACCCGTTCCACACACCCAGCACGAGGCACAGCACCAGGGCCAGGCCGACGGCGGTGAGCACCGTGACGGGCGACTCGGGGTCCGGCGACGACGCGATGTGGGACAGCGCCACCGCCCCCGAGACCGCGACCACCGCGCCGACCGAGAGGTCGATACCGCGCGTGGCGATGACCAGCGTCATGCCGAGCGCGACCAGCAGCAGGGGCGCCGTCGCCCGCAGGATGTCGATCGGGGCGCCGAACAGGTGCCCCTCCCGGATGGTGATCGCGAGGAAGCCGGGCCGGGCCACCGTGTTGGCGACCAGCAGGGCCAGCAGGGCGGCCAGCGGCCAGAACAAGTGGTGTCGAAGCAGGTTGCTCACGCTGCACCACCTCCGGCGATGAGGTCGACCACCTGGTCCATCGTCGCTCCTGTTCCGTCGATCTCCGCCACCTTGCGGCGGTCCCGCAGCACGGCGATGCGGTGGGATATGCGCAGCACTTCCTCGAGCTCCGCCGAGATGAAGACGACGGACATGCCGTCGGCGGCCAGGTCGGCCACGAGCTTCTGGATCTCCGCCTTGGCGCCGACGTCGATGCCGCGCGTCGGCTCGTCCAGGACGAGCAGCTGGGGCGCGGTGGCGAGCCACCGAGCGAGCAGCACCTTCTGCTGGTTGCCGCCGGAGAGGTTGCGCAGCAGCGCCTCCGGGTTCGCCGGCCGGATCCCGAGCTGCTCGATGTACTTGGCGACCAGCTCGTCCACCTGCTTGCGCGGCAGCGGACGCATCCAGCCGCGCTCCGCCTGGAGCGCGAGCACTATGTTCTCCCGGACGGTCAGGCCGTCGACGACGCCCTCGCCCTTGCGGTCCTCGGACGTGTAGGCGATGCCGTGGCCCATGGCCGCGCGCGGGGTCCGCAGGCGGGCCGGCTTCCCGGCCACGCGGGTCTGTCCGACGTCGGCCCGGTCGGCGCCCGTGAGCAGGCGCGCCAGCTCGGTGCGACCGGAGCCGAGCAGGCCGGCCAGGCCGACCACCTCGCCCTCGTATAGATCGAGGTCGAAGGGCTGCACCGAGCCCTTGCGTCCCAGACCCACCACCTGCAGCAGCGGGGTGGCGCCGGCGGGCCGCTCGACGTGCTCGACCACCTCCTCGGCGGCCTCCAGCACCTCCATCGAACGGCCGATCATGTGCTGCACCAGCTTGCCGGCGGGCAGGTCCGCGGTCACGAACTCCCCCACCAGGCCGCCGTTGCGCAGCACGGTCATGCGGTCGGACACCTCGTAGACCTGGTCCAGGAAGTGGCTCACGAACAGGATGGCCACGCCGTCGTCGCGCAGGGCGCGCATGACGGTGAACAGGTGCTCCACCTCGTCGGTGTCGAGGCTGGAGGTGGGCTCGTCGAGGATGAGGACCTTGCAGTCCCCCACCATGGCGCGGCAGATCGCGACGAGCTGCTGCACAGCCAGCGAGTGCGACCCGAGGGACGACGCCGGGTCGATGTGCAGGCCCATCCGCTCCAGGTGGGTCGCCGCCTGGCGGCGCATCGCCCGCCAGTTCAGGCCGCCCAGCAGGCGCGGCTCGGCGCCGAGCATGATGTTCTCCGCGACCGTGAGGTTCTCGCAGAGATTGACCTCCTGGTACACGGTGCTGATGCCGTGCGCCCGGGCGTCGGCGGGGCCGGTGAACCGGCGCTCGACGCCGTCGACCAGGATCGTCCCCGCCGTCGGCGAGTAGATGCCGGTGAGGGCCTTGATCAGGGTGGACTTGCCCGCGCCGTTCTCGCCCATGAGGGCGTGGATCTCGCCGGGGCGCAGCTGGAAATCGACCCCGTCAAGCGCCTTGACCGGGGGGAACTCGACGCTGATGCCGGTCATCTCGACGACGGCTGCTGCTGATTGCTGGGTCATCTCGACCTTCTAACTCAGCCCGTTGGCTGTGGGCGGGATCGTTGCGCCTATGACGGACGCATAGTCGCAACGATCACACCCACAGCCAGGTAGGGGTACGGCGGCAGGGGGTCAGTACTCGCGCGAGGGCAGCGCTTCCTTCGCTCCGGCCTGGTCGAACGCGCCGTCCTGCGTCACGATGCGCTTCTCGACCTCGTCGCCGGCGATGACCTTCTTGGCGATGTCCGCCAGGTCCGGCCCGAGCAGCGGGTTGCACTCGACGATGTAGTTGATCTTGCCGTCGGCGAGCGCCTGCATGCCGTCCTTGACGCCGTCGATCGAGACGATCTTGATGTCCTTGCCCGGCACCTTGCCCGCGGCCTCGATGGCCTCGATGGCGCCGAGCGCCATGTCGTCGTTGTGCGCGAACACGAGGTCGATGTCGTCGTACTTGTTGAGGAAGCCCTCCATGACCGTCTTGCCCTCGGCGCGCGTGAAGTTGCCGGTCTGGCTGTCGATCATGTCGATGTCGGAGCCCTTGATCGCGGCCTCGAAGCCTTCCTTGCGGTCGATCGCGGGGGCTGCGCCCGTGGTGCCCTGCAGCTCGACGGCCTTGTAGCCCTCACCGTCGTACTGGTCGACGACCCACTCGCCGACGCGCTTGCCCTCCTCCACGAAGTCCGAGCCGATGAACGACTCGTAGAGGGTGTCGTCGCTCGAGTCGACGGCGCGGTCCGTGAGGATCACGGGGATCCCGGCCGTCTTGGCCTCCTGGAGCACGGCGTCCCAGCCGGTCTCGACCACCGGGGAGAACGCGATGACGTCCACGCCCTGCGTGATGTAGGTGCGGATGGCCTGGATCTGGTTCTCCTGCTTCTGCTGCGCGTCGGAGAACTTGAGGTCGAACCCGTTGTCGGCGGTGAGCGTGTCCTGGATGGACTTGGTGTTCGCGGCTCGCCACCCGGACTCGGCTCCCACCTGCGAGAAACCGAGGGTGATGACGCCGTCATCGGCGGCGGCGGTCTCGCCGCCGCCTGCGGGCTCGTTGCCTGCGTCCGAGCTGCAAGCGCCGAGCGCAAACAGCGAGGTTGCCGCCACCGCCGCGAGGACGGTGCGGGTGAGGGTAGTGCGTGCCATGTCTCCTCCTTGAGATCCCGCGCGACGTCGTGCGGGTTACGTGCGGCGAAGTTGCCCGAGTCGAATGTTAGCGCTCACATGGCCGGTGTCGATAGCCGGACACGTCACATTCAAGTAACGAGTCTGTCGAGATTCACCTAGTAGGTGAACATTCGGATTTGGGTAACGAAGCGACCAATAGGGGTGCGGCCCCGGCGGTCCCGGACGCGGCCGGGTGACGACAGAACCGGTCACCGGATCGTGAAGCCGGTGCGGGCCTGCGGCGCAACGTCCGTCACGTCGACCGAGACGACGACGGCGCCGCGCGGGCCGTGCCGCATCCACCGCAGAACGTCCTCGACCGCCGAGGGCGACCCTTCGAGGACAGCCTCGACCGTGCCCTCGGCGGTGTTGCGCACCCAGCCCGCCAGGCCCGCGACCGCGGCTTCCCGCTCGAGGAGGTATCGGTAGCCGACGCCCTGCACCCGTCCGCTCACTACGACGCGCCGTGCGACCAAGGTACCCATACCGCCATCCTCACCCGACGACTCCGGCATCGCCTCCGGCCTCTGGCTACGGTCCGCGAAGTAGAGCGCCTGTCCGCTCCGCTCGGAATTTCCTCCGAGCCGGAGCGGACA
>NZ_JBHUUX010000111.1:0-9780 GCF_042670845.1 Promicromonospora sp. NPDC057138
CCCCCCGACACACCCCGGGGGGACTCGGACACACGCTCTACTTCGCGGACCCCTCGCGTCACGCCGGGTTGATGCCCAGCGTTGCCAGGGCCTCGCGGACCGACGGGGCGGCGAGCCGGCCCGGCTCGGTCGCCAGGGCACGCGTCGCCGCCGGCCGGTCCACGCCCGCGACGAGCATCACGAGGGCGGCCCGCAGGTCGCCGTCGGCCGCCGCCAGCGCGTTCTCGCACACGCCCTGCTCCAGGTCCGTGGCCTGCGTGAGCAGCCGCACCAGGCGCTGGCGCAGCTTCACGTTGGAAGCGATCACCTCGACCATGAGGTTGGAGTAGGTCTTCCCGAGCCGCACCATGACCGCCGTCGAGAAGGTGTTGAGCACCAGCTTCTGGGCGGTGCCCGCCTTCATGCGCGTGGAACCGGTGATCGCCTCGGGCCCGGTGTTCACCAGGATCGCGACGTCGGCCTTCGGCGCCAGGGAGGCGAACGGGTTCGACGCGAGCAGCACGGTCCGCGCCCCGCGGGAGCGGCCCATGTCGAGCGCTCCCCCGACGTACGGGGTGCCGCCGCTGGCGGCGATCCCGAACACGATGTCGGCCGGCCCCACGTCGGACACGAGCGCGGCCCCCGCCTCGACGTCGTCCTCCGCGCCCTCCGCCGCCTTCTTGAAGGCGCTCAGCCCGCCCGCCAGGTGCGGCACGAACATCTCCTCGCCCACGCCGTACGTGGGCAGTAGCTCCGCGGCGTCGAGCAGGCCCAAGCGTCCCGACGTGCCCGAGCCCACGTAGTGCACCCGTCCCCCGGCCCGGATGCCGTCCACGGCCAGGTCGATCGCCTCGACGATGCGCGGGTGCGCCGCGCGTACCGCGGCGACGACGGCGGCGTCCTCGTCGGTGATCATGCGCACCATCTCCGCCGTGGACACCACGTCGATGTCACGGGTGCGCGGGTTGCGTTCCTCGGTCGGTGAGACCGGGCGCGGCGCCGACTGTGCGTGCCGTTCGAATCCCGCCTCGGCGATCATCGGCGAGCCCCTTTCTCATCGTTTGCTCTGTGCTCGTGGTCTGTGTACTGCCGTTCTCTGTGCTGACGCTGGAACCTGCGCTGCCGTTCCGACGTGTACTGCTTGTCGCTCATGGTTGCTCATCACTGCTCGCTGCTGCGCTGCTCTTCGCTGTCCTACCCGCCCGCGGGTCCGCGGAGGCGCGCGACGGCGGCCGCCGCGTTCGCACGTCCGGTCCCGCACGCCACCACGACTGCCGGGCCACCACCACTCAGCGTCCCGAACCAGTCCTCGACCGGCCCGGGAAGGCCCGTGTGGACCACGACGAGGTCCGGCCGCACGGCCCAGAGCTGTTCCAGCCGGGCGCGTTCAGCCGAACCCGGGACGGGCTCACGGGTGATCACGACAAGCGGTTCGGTGCGGGACGCGACGCGGGATGCCCCCTCAGGAAATTCTGCGCCACGTTCGGTACCGATTCTGTCGAGATCCGCCGATACACCGTACCGGGTGATTCGGGCAATAAGCACCGCAAGTCCACGTTCGTCTAGACCGAGTTGCACGGGTTTCGGCTCGGCAGCGCCGCTACCAGGCATTTCGCTCCCGGAGCCAACCTGTCCCGGCGCACATTCTCCGGCCGCGGCTTCCGCGGACGCGGCTCCTCCGGAGGCGACCTCCCCGGAGGCGACCTCTCCGGACCCGCCGACGTCGGGATACGCGTCCCCGGACTCGCCGTCGCCCTCGGGGTGCAGCCGCGCCCCGGGCCACGCCGCCGCGACGGCGGCCTGGACGTGCCGCGCCTTGCGGCCGGCGGCGTGGTCCAGCCGGGTGCGCAGGTCGACGACGTCGGGCTCGGCGTCGGCCGCGAGCGGCACCAGCGCGCCCCGCACCCGTACGACGGCGTCCGCGATGCTCGCCCCGACCTCGGACAGCTCCGCGAGCGCGTCCCACGCGGCGCCGACGCCAGTGGCGGTCCCGGCGGCAGCCCGGCGGTCGCGGACCGCGGCCGCGAGCGCCCGCGTGCGCGCGACGGACTCCTCGAGCCGCTCGACGGTGAGGCGGCCGGAGGCCACGGCCCGGCTCAGGGCGTCGCGCGCCTCCGGGTACAGGGCGGGGTCGAGCCCGAGGCAGAGCAGGTCGGCGCCCGCCTCGACGGCGCGGACGGCGGCCTCCCCGACCGAGCCGGTGAGCTGGCGCAGGGCGCCCATGTCGAGGGCGTCGGTGATGATCGGGCCGTCGTGGCCGAGCTCGCGCAGCAGCCGCGTGGCGGCCGGCTCGATGGACGCGGGCGCGGGGCCGATCGCGGGATAGACGACATGGGCGGTCATGACGGCGTCGAGCCTGGACTGGCCGCGCGTGTCAGCGCCCTCCGGGCTCAGGGCCCGGGCGAACGGGGCGAGGTCGCGCGCCCGCACGACGTCGAGCGGCTCGTCCACGACGGGCAGGCCGATGTGGGAGTCCACGGTGGTGGCGCCGTGCCCGGGGAAGTGCTTGCCGCACACCCCGACGCCGGCGCTGCGCACGCCGCGGGCGAACGCGATGCCGTGCCGGGTGACGTCGTCGGGCGTGGTGCCGAAGGCCCGCACGCCGATCACGGGGTTGTCGGGCTCGGAGACGACGTCGAGCACCGGGCCGAGCAGCAGGTCGACGCCAGTCGCGGCGAGCAGCCGGCCGAGGGCCCGGCCGGCGTCGAGCGAGACGTTGCCCCCGCCGGGGTAGGCGCCGAGCGCGGCGGCCCCGGGCAGGGACGAGCCGTGGACGGCCTCCAGCCGCGACACGTCGCCGCCCTCCTCGTCGACGGCGATGACCAGGTCGGGCGAGATCGCGTGCAGGGCCGCGGACAGCTCGGCGGTGGTGGCGACGTCCGGCGTGTTCCGTGCGAAGTAGACGACGCCGGCCAGGCCGGCCCGGGCGGCGTCGGCCAGCCAGGCGGGCACGAGGGTGCCCTCGAAGCCCGGCAGAAGCACCCCGTTGATCGCGCGCTCGGTGCGGGAGTCCGGGCGGGTAGGACCGGCGGGCTCGGCCGTCATGCCTTCACGGCCCCCGCGGTCAGACCGGAGGCGAGGCGGCGCTGGACCAGGACGAAGAAGATCATCACGGGCACCGTGATGATCGTGGACGCCGCCATGATGGCGCCCCAGTCGTTGGAGTGGACGCCGAAGAACGAGCGCAGCCCGATCGCCACGGTGTAGCTCTCGGTGGCGCCGCCGAGCATCGTCATGGCGAAGATGAACTCGTTCCACGCAGTGATGAAGCTGAAGATGCTGGTGGCGACCAGGCCCGGCGCCAGCAGCGGCAGCAGGACCGACCAGAACATGCGCCCCCAGCTCGCGCCGTCGAGGTAGGCGGCCTCCTCCAGCTCGATCGGGACCGCCGCGACGAACCCGCGCAGCATCCAGATCCCGAACGGCAGGGCGAGCGCCACGTACACGACGACGAGGCCCGTCAGGGTCTCCAGCAGCTGCAGGTCGCGGACCTGGACGAACAGCGGGATGACGAGCGCCTCCAGCGGCACCATCTGGACGATCAGCACCATCATGAGGATCTGGGTGCGCATCCGGAACCGGAAGCGGACCACCGCAACGGACGCCAGCAGGGCGAGGGCCGACGAGACGAGGACCGTGGCGAGCGCCACGAGCAGCGAGTTGCGCAGGAACGTGCCGAACCCGCCCTCCGTCAGCACGAACACGTAGTGCTCGAGCGTCGGCTCGGCGGGCCAGAAGCTGCTGGTGTGCCCGGCCTGCGCGTCCAGCGAGCTGTTCAGCATCCAGTAGACGGGGAACAGCGTGAACACGAGCAGCAGGGCGACGAGCACACCCTTGCCGAGCTGCCGCAGCGGCGAGCGCCGTGAGCTCATCGTTCCTCCTCCGCGAGCACGGTGCGGACGTAGACCGCGGTGACCACGAGCAGGAGCAGGGTCAGCAGGACGGCGATCGCCGAGCCGAAACCGTACCTGTTCTGCCCGAACGACTCGACGTACGACCACACCCCGAGGTTGAGCACCGACCGGTTCGACCCGGCGCCGCCGGGCATGAGGTACACCTGCGCGAACACCTTGAAGTCCCAGATGGTCGACAGGATGATCACGACGGCGAACACCTGCCGGAGCTGGGGCACGATGATCGAGAAGAAGCGGCGGAACGACCCGGCGCCGTCCATCTCGGCGGCCTCCAGCATCTCCTTGGGCACGCCGAGCAGCCCGGCGAGCACGGTGACCGCGACGAACGGGAAGCCGTGGTGGATCACGTTGAGCAGGACTATCGCGTAGAACGTCCACCGGTTGGTGAACCAGTTGGTCGGGTCCTCCAGCAGCCCGAGGCCCATCAGGACGTCGTTGAAGACCCCGCGGTCGGCGTCGAAGATCCACACCCACACGTACGTGCCGGTGACGGCGGGCATCGCCCAGGCGGCCATGATCGCGCTGGAGGTGACGGTGCGCCAGAACGTCCCGAGCGACGCGAGCAGGACGGCGACGCCGGTGCCGAACGCGACGGTGCCCGCCACGGACAGCACGGCGAACCCGATCGTGTTGGGCAGCACGACCGTCCACAGCTCCGGCGACGTCAGGATCTCGGCGTAGTTCGCGACGCCGATCCAGTTCGGCTCGCCGGTGGTGATCTCCCGCAGGCCGTAGTCCTGCAGGGAGAAGAGGAACACCCGCACCAGCGGCCACAGCAGCAGCACCGCGAGCACGATCAGCGCCGGGGCGAGCAGCAGCCAGGGCCGCACGGTGGCGGCCCTGGCCCGGCTGAGCCGCGGGAGCTTCTCGGCCGGCGGCCGAGTCGCTTGCCCCATCAGTTGCTGAGTCACTCAGACCCGTTCAGGATGCTGGTCATCTCCTCGGCTGCCGCCTTGCTCGCTTCTCCGACGTTCGCGTCCCCGGAGAGGATCGACTGCATCATCGTGCTCGTGGTCAGCTTGGCCTGCACCGCGCCGTAGGTGGGCGCGGCCGGCACGGACGCGCCGCCGTCGACGAACTGCTCGGCGAACGGCGCCACGAGCGGGTCGGTGCTCTTCAGCGTCTCGTCCAGGAGGGAGACCTGGCCCGGGAAGTACCCGGACTGCTCGCCCCACTGCTGCGCGAACTCGCCGGTGGTCATCATCTCGATGAACTTCCAGGCCAGCTCCTTGTCCTCGGCGGTCTCGAACATGCTGAGGTGCGAGCCACCCAGGACCGAGGGGGCGATGCCGCCGTCCTTGCCCGGGATCGGCACGGCCGCGAACTTGCCCTCCATGTCCTTGTTGGCATCGACGATCGCGCCCGGCGTCCAGGAGCCCATGACCGCCATGCCGACGTCGCCCGCGGCGAAGGCGTCGAGCACGTCGGTCTCGCGCCAGGTGGTGGCGCCTTCCGACGAGTAGCCGCCCTCGGTCGCCAGCCCGGTCCAGAACTCGATGCCCTCCTGCGACTCGGGGCTGTCCAGGCCCGAGGTCCAGGTGTCGCCGTCGAGCGTGGCGACCTCGCCGCCCGCTCCCCACACCCACGGGTAGACGGTGAACTCGGCGTCGCCCGGGACGGCGACGGCGATCTTGTCGGGGTACTCCTCCTTGAGCGCCGCCGCGGCGTCCTCCAGCTCGGCCCACGTGGTGGGCGGCTCGACGCCGGCCTTCTCGAACATCTCGGTGTTGTAGACCAGCGAGCGCACGCCGGCGTACCAGGGCATGCCGTAAAGCTGCCCGTCGTAGGTCCCGGCGTCGACGAGGCCCTCGACCAGGTCGTCCCCGACGCCCGCGCTGTCCACGTACTCGTCGAGCGGGGCGAGCGCGCCGGCGTCGGCGAACTCGGGGGTCCAGGTGGTGCCGGTCTCCGCGACGTCCGGGGTGGTGCCGCCGGCGATGGAGGTGACGAACCGGTCGTGGGCGTCGGCCCACTCCACGAACTCGACGTCGAGCGTCGCCCCGGTCTCCTCCTCGAACGCCGTCGTGACGTCGGCGAAGAAGTCCTCGGCGTCCGGGTTGGTGCCCTGCATGATCCAGACGCTGAGGGTGCCGTCACCCTCGGGCTCGCCGCCGCTACCGCCGGCGCACGCCGCCGTCGTAGTCGCGAGAAGCACTGCGCCGATGGCTGCCACCAGGGGCCGCCGCATCGCTCGGGTCATCGTTCGGCTTCCTTTCGCTCGGTGCCGCGAGAGTAGCCAGGTGATATTTCTGAGAAATGAACTTCCCAATACGCGGCATTGCGTGGAGATTACTGACGGGATGAACTATCTGCTAGGGGTGTTACCAAACCGTGATTGCCCATCATGGCATCGCCCTCTTTCACCCGGCGCAGGACACGCGGCACCTCGGCGGCCGGCCTCGCTACGGCACCCGCGCCGTCCATTTCTCCGTGCCGAACTTCGACTCGACCAGCTCGCCGGCCAGCTCCCACTCCCGGGGCGTGATCTCCCCGGTCACCGTGCGGTACCGGGTGCGGAAGGCCGCCTCCAGCGCGTCCATCACCGCGGCCCGGGTCAGCCCGGTCTGGGAGCGAAGCGGGTCGACGCGCTTGTTGGCGCTGCGCGTGCCCTTGTCGCTGAGCTTCTCGCGCCCGATCCGCAGCACGTCGGTCATCTTGTCGGCGTCCATGTCGTAGGCCATCGTCGCGTGGTGCAGGACGGCGCCCCCAGCGAGCCGCTTCTGGGCGGCCCCGGCGATCTTGCCCGCGGGCGAGGCGATGTCGTTGAGCGGCACGTACGTGGCGTCGATGCCGAGCCCGTGCAGGGCGCCGACCACCCAGTCGTCGAGGAACGCATAGGAGCGCTCGAAGCTCAGCCCGTCCACGAGCGAGCCCGGCACGTACAGGGAGTACGAGATGGTGTTGCCCGGCTCCATGAACATCGCGCCACCCCCGGAGATCCGCCGGATCACGCGAGCCCCGTGCCGCGCGGCGCCGTCGGCGTCGACCTCGTTGCGCAGGGACTGGAACGACCCGATGATCACCGCCGACTCGTCCCACTCCCAGAAGCGGAGCGTCGGCCCGCGCCGTCCGGCACCGAGCTCCTCGGTCAGGACCTGGTCCAGCGCGACGTTGAGCAGGGGCGATACGGCGGGGGTCCGGATGACCTGGAACTCGTGGTCGTCCCAGCCGGTCGCGTGGCCGAGCGCGCGACGGGTGGCGACCGCCACGGCGTCGGCGTCGAACCCGACGGCGGTGGCGCCGTCCAGGGCGCCGCGCACCGCCTCGGCGAGCTGGGCCTTGGAAGCATCGGCCGGCATGCCGTCGAGGGCCTTGCCCATCGCCTCCAGTGCCTCGTCGGGTTCGAGGAAGAAGTCCCCGCTCACCCGCGTGCCCGCCAGCTTCCCGGGAGACCCGCCCGGGGGCTCCCCCGCCCCGACGACGTCGGTCTCGACACGAACCAGTTTTCCGAGTGGAACCTTGTACTCTCCTCGCACGTGTTCACAGTAGGCGACGGTGCCTGCGGTGTCCGACGTCGGGGCCTCGCCTTAGGTACGGAAGGGGCGGTCCTGACGTCGGGCACATGGGTATTTGGCGAGAAGGCACAGCAGAACAGACCAGAATTTCCTCTTTTCTTTAGACAACCTTGCCCTGGTTTCATGTCAGAATGACCGGGTGTCCGAACTCGCACAGGGTATTGATGAGATGGCGGTCGACGCCTGGGTCGTCGCTCTCGACGTAGGTGGCAGCGGCTCGCGCCTCGTCGCCGAATTCGGTAGTTCTACGCGCCCCGAGCGCATCAGCCTGAACGGCCGCGCCGTCCGGGTGAACCACCACGGCAGCGACGCTGCTGCGGTCGTCGCCTCCCTGTGCCAGTCCTTCAACGCGTGGGCCGCCCGCATGGGCCACGACGGGATGAGCGACGGCAGCACCGCGCCCGTCGCCTCCGCCGCGGTCGGCATCACCGGCCTGACCTCGCTCGTCGAGAAGCCGACAGAAGTGCACGACATCCTGGCCCGCGAGCTGCGGACCAACCGCACGGCCGTCGCGGGCGACGCGCTCACCGCACACATCGGCGCCCTGCGCGGACGCGCGGGTGCCGTTCTCTCGGTGGGTACCGGCGCGGTCGCGTTCGGATTCGACGGCGTGAACCGCTGGCGCCGCGCGGACGGCTGGGGACACCTGCTCGGTGACCTGGGTGCCGGTGTCTGGGTAGGCGGCGAGGCGCTGCGCGCCGCAGGCCGCTTCCACGACGGCGCGACCCGCGGCGCCTCGGAGCGCCTGCTGAAGGCGGCCGTCGCCAGGTTCGGCCTCATCGAGAGCTGGCCCAACCAGTTCTACAAGAACGCCGAGCGCGCCAAGCAGCTCGCCTCGATGGCCCAGGACGTCATCATCGCCGCGGCCGAGGGCGACCCGACGTCGATCCGCATCCTCGAGGAAGCGGGCCGGCACCTCGCCGACACGCTGTCGAGCGCGCTGGGCAAGGGCATCCCGCCGCTCGCCTCCACGACCGGCCGCCTGGTGCAGGAGGAGTCGCCGCTCACGGTGTCGCTCACCAAGCACCTCTCGGAGGACCGGCCCGACGTCTCGCTCGTGCCGAGCGGTGGGTCGCCGCTCGACGGCGCGCTCACCCTGGCCCAGCGCCTGCGCGACACACCGCAGTCGGTGGGCGGCTTCCGGCCGTGGCTCACCGTCCGCGTGGACGGCCACCACACGCTGCGCGAGTCCGCCGAGGACGTAGGGGCCGCGGACACCCTGACGGCCGAGCTGTCGGCGACCGAGCTGCCCGGTGACGAGCTTCAGTGACCGACGGCAGTTCGCTGACCAACACCTTCACTGCCCCGTTGTGCCCGAATCCCCGGTACGGGTGTATGTTCACGACCCCCAGCCCCACCACCCCATCCCGGGAGATGCGACATGACAGGTGACGTTCTCGTCCGACTCAGGCGCGCACTGCCGACGCTGCGGCCGGCAGAGGCAAGAGTGGCGCAGACGGTCCTCGACGACCCGAACACCGTCGTCCAGTCGACCATCACCGAGCTCGCCGGTCACGCGGACACGTCACAGGCCACCGTGGTGCGGTTCTGCCGCGCCGTCGGCTACGCGGGCTACCCCGAGTTCCGGATCGACCTGGCGCAGGCGACCAGCCGGCGCGAGGTGGAGATGGAGCGGTCCGGGATCGCAGAGGGCGAGATCAACCAGACCGACGACATCGAAGCCGTCGTCTCGAAGATCGCGTTCCACGAGGCCCGCACCATCGAAGAGACCGCCCGCATGATCGACACCGACGCGATCGAGCGAGTGGCCACGGCCATCTCCGAGGCCAAGCGGGTCGACGTCTACGGCGTCGGCTCGTCGAACCTCGCCGCCGCCGACCTCGCGATGAAGCTGCAGCGCATCGGCGTCTTCGTGTTCACCTCCCCCGACCCGCACCAGCAGCTCGCCTCGTCGGCGCTGCTCGAGCCGGGCAACGTCGCGATCGCCGTCTCGCACTCGGGCCAGACGCGCGAGACCAACCAGGCCCTCGAGATCGCGCGCAAGCGCGGCGCCCTCACGGCGGCCATCACGAACTTCCCGGACGCCCCGATCGGCCTCGTGTCCGACGTCGTCCTGGCCACCACCGCCCGCGAGACCCAGTTCCGGGTCGGGGCCATGTCCAGCCGCATCGCGCAGCTCACGGTCGTGGACTACCTGTTCGTCCGGGTCGCCCAGCGCACCTACGACCGCTCGTCGGTCGCCATCAAGGCGACGTTCGAGGCCGTGCGCGACCAGCGGCTCGACTTCGGTGGCACCAAGCTGGACCGCCCGGCGACCCCGGCCGCCCCAGCAGTCTGACCTGAGCGAAGTCCGCGAAGTAGAGCGCCTGTCCGAGTCTCTCTGGCGACACCAGGGGGACTCGGACAGGCGC
>NZ_JBHUUX010000112.1:0-9533 GCF_042670845.1 Promicromonospora sp. NPDC057138
TCCCCGGGGTGGGCCGGGGAGGCTCGGACAAGCGCTCTACTTCGCGGACCTCGGGGTCAGGCCTTGGTGACCGAGACCGTGCGGGCCGGGCCCGGGGTGACCGTGAGCGACGTCGCCAGGGTCTCGCGCGCCACCAGCTCGCGGTGCTCCTCGACGGCGGCGACCCACTCGGCCGGGACGGTCAGGTCGAGCGCGATCCGGTCGGCGACCTGCAGGCCGGCGGCCTTGCGCGCGTCCTGCACGTCGCGGACGACGTCGCGGGCGTACCCCTCGGCGCGCAGCGCGTCGTCCAGGGCGAGGTCCAGGACCACGAAGCCGCCGCCGGTGAGCACCGCGGCCGCGACGTCGGCGGTATCGGCGGAGTCGCCGCCCACCACCGTCGTCAGCTCGTACTCGCTCTCGAGCAGCTCGACGTCGCCGCCGTCCGTCGCGACCACCACCGCGCCCGCGTCCGTCGTGGACCAGGCGCCCGACTTCGCGGCCTTGATCACGGCCTGCACCCCGCGCCCGAGGCGCGGGCCCGCGGCCCGGGCGTTGACCGCGAGGCGCTCGGTGATGCCGAACTCGGCGGCGACCTCGGGCGAGAACGCGACGAGCCGCACGTCCTTGACGTTCAGCTCGCTCTCCAGCAGCCCGGCGAACGGCGCGACGCCGTCCGGGTCCGCCACGGCGACGACGAGCGACCGCAGCGGCTGGCGCACGCGCAGCTTGTTCGCCTTGCGCAGCGCCAGCGTCTGCGACACCACGGCCCGCGCGGACTCGACGGCGGCGACGAGGGCGTCGTCGGCCACCAGGGTCTCGACAGGCTCGACCAGCGAACCGGTCTCGACAGGCTCGACCACCGCGGCCGCACCGGCCAGCGACGGCCAGTCCGCCAGGTGCACCGAGCGCCCGCCGGTCAGCCCGCGCCAGACCTCCTCCGTGAGCAGCGGCGCCAGCGGCGCCATCACCCGGCACAGCACCTCGAGCGCCGTCGACAGGGTGTCGAACGCATCCGTGTCCTCGGCCCAGAACCGGTCGCGCTGCGTGCGCACGTACCAGTTGGTCAGGGCGTCGAGGTACTGGCGCACCGTGTCGCAGGCGCCCGCGATGTCGTAGCCATCGAGCTGCTCGGTCACGTCCGCGACCAGCCCGCGCGTCCGCGCCAGCAGGTAGCGGTCCATGACGGGCAGCCCGGCGACGCGCTCGGGCGTCAGCGGCTGCGTCTGGTACCCCGCGCCGTCGGACGCGGCATTGGCGTACAGCGTGAAGAAGTAGTACGTGCTCCACAGCGGCAGCAGCACCTGGCGCACCGCGTCGCGGATGCCCTCCTCGGTGACCACGAGGTTGCCGCCGCGCAGGATCGGCGACGACATCAGGAACCAGCGCATCGCGTCGGACCCGTCGCGGTCGAAGACGTCGTTGACGTCCGGGTAGTTCTTCAGCGACTTGCTCATCTTGCGGCCGTCCGAGCCCAGCACGATGCCGTGCGAGAGCGCCGTCTGGAACGCCGGCCGGTCGAACAGCGCCGTCGACAGCACGTGCATCATGTAGAACCAGCCGCGCGTCTGGCCGATGTACTCCACGATGAAGTCACCCGGGAAGTGGTGCTCGAACCAGTCCGAGTTCTCGAACGGGTAGTGCACCTGGCCGTACGGCATGGAGCCGGAGTCGAACCAGACGTCCAGGACGTCCTCGACGCGGCGCATCGTGGACCGGCCCGTCGGGTCGTCCGGGTTGGGCCGGGTGAGGTCGTCGACGAACGGGCGGTGCAGGTTCGGCTGCCCGTCCTGGTCGAGCGGCAGGCGCCCGAAGTCGCGCTCCATATCGGCGAACGAACCGTAGACATCGACGCGCGGGTAGGCCGGGTCGTCCGACTTCCACACCGGCACGGGCGAGCCCCAGAACCGGTTGCGCGTGATCGACCAGTCGCGTGCGTTCTCGAGCCACTTGCCGAACTGGCCGTCCTTGATGTGCTCGGGCACCCAGGTGATCTCCTGGTTCAGCTCGCCCATGCGGTCCCTGATCTTCGTCACCTCGACGAACCACGAGGACACGCCCATGTAGATCAGCGGGTTGCGGCAGCGCCAGCAGTGCGGGTAGGAGTGCGCGTACTGCTCGCGGCGCAGCAGCACGGTGCCCGACGTCGTCCGCCCCGCCTCGTCGTCCGCGACACCGCGCGTGCGGGCCTTGAGGTGGTCCATGATCGGCGCGTTCGCGTCGAAGACCTGCAGGCCTGCGTACTCCTCGACGGGGAAGATGAAGCGCCCGTCCGGGCCGACGGGGATGACCGGGTCGACGCCCTCGCGGTCGGTGACCTGCTTGTCCTCCTCGCCGAAGGCGCCGGCGTTGTGCACCAGGCCGGTGCCGTCGGTCGTCGTGACGAAGTCGGCCTCGACCACGCGGTGCGCGCCCGGGTGGCCCTCGAAGTAGCTGAACGGCGGGGTGTAGGCAGCGCCCAGCAGCTCGCTGCCCTTCAGGTGCCCGACGACGTTCGGCGCCTCGGCACCCTCGTCCGTCAGCTCCCGCGCGTACGCGTCGACGCGCGCCTCGGCCAGCACGTACCGCTGCGGGGTGCCGGTGAAGGACGACTCGACGACCACGTAGTCGACGTCCGGCCCGACCATGACCAGCAGGTTGGAGGGCAGGGTCCACGGCGTGGTGGTCCAGATCAGCAGGTGGTCGCCCACGCGGAGCACGTCGGCGCCGTCCGGGACGGTGGTCACCGGGAAGCCGACGGTCACCGCCGGGTCCTGCCGCTGCTGGTACACGTCGTCGTCCATGCGCAGCTCGTGGTTGCTCAGCGGCGTCTGGTCGTTCCAGCAGTAGGGCAGCACGCGGAAGCCCTCGTAGATGAGGCCCTTGTCGAACAGCGACTTGAAGGCCCAGACCACGCTCTCCATGAACGTCGGGTTCAGGGTCTTGTAGTCGTTGTCGAAGTCCACCCAGCGGGCCTGGCGCGTCACGTACGTGCGCCACTCGTCGGTGTACTTCAGCACGCTGGAGCGGCAGGCCTCGTTGAACTTGTCGATGCCGAGCTCGACGATCTCGTCCTTGGTCTTGATGCCGAGCTGGCTCATGGCCTCCAGCTCCGCCGGCAGGCCGTGCGTATCCCAGCCGAAGCGGCGCTCGACGCGCTGCCCCTTCATGGTCCGGTAGCGCGGCACGACGTCCTTCGCGTACCCGGTCAGCAGGTGGCCGTAGTGCGGCAGGCCGTTCGCGAACGGCGGGCCGTCGTAGAAGACGAACTCGTTGCTGCCGTTCTCGCCCGCCGGGCGGGCCTCGACGGATGCGCGGAAGGTGTCGTCCTTCTCCCAGTACGCGAGGACGTCGCGCTCGACGTCGGGCAGGCTGGGCGACGCGGGCACGGGGTTGGCGTCGTCGCTCGGACGGTGCAGCGGATAGGCCATGGTTTGGTGGCTCCTGGCGGTTCAGCGGTTCGGCAGCAGGTGGACTTCGGTTCGTGCTCTGCTGCGAGGACGCCGCACCTGGGTGCGCCGCGGTACCACCCCGCTTGACACTCGCCAGTGGCGTGCGTCCGCTCGTTGACGGCTGTGACGGGCCTACCCGTCCGGTTCTACTGGGGTTCCCTCTGCCCGACCCTTCGACAGGCTCAGGGCGGCGCGGCAGGGGGACCTGTTCTTCCGGAGGCTCGCCGGTGATAGCCGGGTCGATGCCTGTGAGGCCATCGTACCGGGCAGTGGCAACCGGAAAAGTCCGGCGTGCAACCTGATCGCACCCGCCGTGCGTCCAGGGGACATGAACGCAATCAGCGAGGCGACCGGACCGCCGGTCACCGCGGAGCCCAGGTTCACTGTGGTCCGCACAGGGGTGTCGACCGAGGAGCAGTTCCGGCTCTTCGCCGTCCAGCACACCGCGGCCCTGCACCGGATCGCCTACCTGCTGTGCGGCGACGACCACCGCGCCCACGACCTCACCCAGATCGCGCTGGAGCGGACCTACCGCCGTTGGTCCCGGCTCAAGGACGGCAACCCGTTCGCGTACGCCCGCCGGGTGCTGGCCACCGCACGGATCGACGGCTGGCGGCGCACGCGCCGCGAGGTCCTGCGGTCGCCGGAGGACGTCGTCGTCGCGCAGGAGGCGAGCTGGGTCCCCGGGGCCGACAGCGGGGCGCAGGTCGCCGAGCGGGAGCGCCTCGTGCGCGCGCTGCGGCAGCTCGGGCCGAGCCAGCGCCGCGTGGTGGTGCTGCGCCACCTGCTCGACCGGTCGGAGGCCGACGTCGCCGAGGAGCTCGGCGTGAGCGTCGGCAACGTGAAGTCCCAAGGCGCACGCGGCCTCGCCCGCCTGCGCACACTGCTCTCGGAAGGACAGGACGCATGAACGATCAGCTCACTCTCGATGAGACCGTCGACGAGGGCTGGGTAGCGCACCTGCGCGACCTCAGCACCGGCGTCGTACCGCCCACCTCCGCCAACCCGCACGCCATGTCGCGCGAGGCGATCCGCCGCACCCGCACGCGCCGCGCGGTCCTCTCGACCGGCGGTGGCGTGCTGACGGTGGCGGCCGTCGCGGGCGCCGCCTTCGCCCTCGGCGGCCCGACGACGGGGGGCGGGCTCCTGCCGGGCGGATCGGCGTCGGCGGGCGCGGATGCGTCGACGTCGGCGGACTTGTCGAGGTCGGCGGACCTGTCGAGGTCGGAGAAGGAACGACGGGCGAAGGAGGTGCGGGAGGCCGCGATCGCGGCGCTGGCGTCGGCCGGCGTGCCCGACGGATGGGAGGTTCACGAGCTGGAGGGCCTGACCTATGCCCTGCCAGCCGAGATCGTGAGCAGCGGCCCGGTCCAGGACGAGCCCGGCGTGACGTCGGACATGTGGCACAGCAGCGAGGACCCGGACGCCCCTCCGTTCCTCCGGATCGCCTACGTCACGCCCGACTACGAGTTCTACGACACGAAGGCCGGCGGCCTGACCCAGACGCCGGGCCGTGAGGCGACTTCATTTGATCTGTCGGGGGCGACGACGGCCACCGTCGAGGACGGGAGCAGCCAGGAGCTGCGCGAGATCATGGCCATGCCTGCGGGCGACGGGGCGGCCGAGCCGGTGCGGATCCTCGTCCACCGCGCCGACGGTCCTGGCAGGTACCTGATCACGATGACCCTGCCCGAGGGGAACAGCGAGCTCGTCGAGGGCTTCCTGGACTCGCTGCGCCTCAACTGAGTCCGCGGCCGCCGACGCGCGGCCGCCGCCATCGGCCGCCGTCGCGGCTGCGAAGTTGACCACAGCAGTTCCTGCCAGGCAGGGCCAGGTTCTGGCAGCAACTGCTGTGGTCAACCTCCGCATCTGCGGAGGCTACGGCGCCTGTGGATAACATCCACTATCAAATGGCAGCATCGGATGTAATGGTGGGCGTGCCGAGAGAGATGCCCGTTCCGCCGCAACTGCTCAGCCTCGCGCGCCGGCAGGGCGGGCTCGTGTCTGCCGCGCAGTGCGAGGCGGCCGGCGTCGGGGCGTCGCGGCGGCGCAACCTGGTCGCCCGGGGCCGGTGGCAGCGGGTGACGCGCGGCGTCTTCGACGCGGGTGGCGTGCCGGCCGGACTGCACCCTTACGACGTCGACCGGCTGCGGTCGGTGTGGTCCGCTCTCCTTGCCAACCGGCGCGCCATCGCCGTCGGCGCGTGCGCGCTGATGCTGCACGGGGTCGAGGGGCTGCCACGCCGGCTCGTCCCGGAGGCGGCCCTGCCGCGCGGCGCCGCGGGCAGATCTCCGGACGGGTTCGTACTGCGGCAGTACGGGCCCACGCCCAAGACCGTCGAGATCCAGGGCCGCGAGGTGGTCCTGGTGGAACAGGCGCTGGTCCAGGCGTTGCCGACGCTGACGCGCGACGAGGCCGTCGCATGCCTCGACAACGCCCTGAACCAGGGGCTGATCCGGACGGAGCAGCTCGAGACGATCGGGCGGCGGCTGCGGCGACGTCGGGACTCTGCGAAGGTGACCGCCTGTCTTCCGCTCATCGACGGGCGAGCGGAGGCGCCGCCGGAGAGCCACGCGCGCATGCGGCTGCACGATGCCGGCATCGCCCCCGACGACCTGCAGCGGGAGTTCTTCGACGCCACGGGACGCTTCCTCGGCCGGGCGGACATGGTGTGGTACCTCGGCGACGACCGTTGGCTGATCGTAGAGATCGACTCCCAGGAGTTCCACGGCTCCGAGCGACAGGTGCAGCATGACGCGATCCGGCAGAACAGACTGCTCGCCGACGGGCAGAACATCATGCTGCGGTACTTCCCGGCAGACCTGGACGACCAGTTCACCGAGGGCGTCGCCAAGGTCCTGGAGCGCGAAGCCTGGAAGCCGGGCCGCCAGCTGCCGCCCCGCCGTCCGGCGGCCGGCGAAAGTTGACCAGAGCACTTTCTGCCAGACCTGGCCCGCTTCTGGCAGAAAGTGCTGTGGTCAACTTCCGGGTCCTGGCCGGGTCAGCCGACGCTGAGCTGGACCGTGTGCCAGCCCGTGGCTCCGTCCGGGGCCGGCGGGGCCTGGGCCTCGGTCTGGACCAGCCCGTCGGTGTCCGTGGCGCGGACCGCGAGCGTGTGGTCGCCGGCGTCGAGGTCGATGGACGCGCGCCACTGGCGCCACGTGTCCGGGCCCACCGTCTCGGCGAGCTCGGCGGTGACCCAGGCGCCGTCGTCGGCCCGGACCTCCACCTTGCCGATGCCCGTGTGCTGCGCCCAGGCGACGCCGGCGACCGTCACCGCGCCGGGCGCCGCCGAGCCGCGCGGCACGTCGATGCGCGACTCCAGCTTGATCGGTCCCAGCGCGGACCAGCCGCGCGGCGTCCAGTAGCCCTGGTCGGCGTCGAAGGTGGTGACCTCGAGCGACGTCACCCACTTGGTCGCGGACACGTAGCCGTACAGCCCCGGCACCACGAGCCGTGCGGGGAAGCCGTGCTCGACGGGCAGCGGCTCGCCGTTCATGCCGACCGCGAGCAGGCTGGCGCGGTCCGGGTCCTGGAGCACCTCCAGCGGCGTGCCCGCCGTGAACCCGTCGTCGCTGCGGGAGAGCACCATGTCCGCGCCCGCCTGCGGCTTGGCGCGCTCCAGCAGGGCCCGGATCGGGTAGCCGAGCCAGAGGGCGTTGCCGATGAGGTCGCCGCCGACGGTGTTGCTCACACAGGCGAGCGTCACGTGGTGCTCCTCGAGCGGCAGCGCGAGGAGCTCGTCCCAGGTGATCGTGAACGGCTCGTCGACCAGGCCGTGCACCTCCAGCGACCAGTCCGCCGGCTCCAGCTGCGGCACGCGCAGGGCCGTGTCGATGCGGTAGAACTCCGGGTTGGGCGTGAGGTACGGGGTCAGCCCGTCGAGCTCCAGGTCGGCGCCCGCAGGCACCGGGGCCGCGGCTTCTTTCGCGGCGGGCAGGCTGATCTTCTCGCGCACCGCGTTCACCGCCGACGCTCCCGCCGACACGACGCGCGAGCCAGCCAGCGCCAGCACCGCGACGCCCGCGGCGATCCCCGTGACGGCCAGGAACCCGCGCCGGTCCACCGTGGTGCCTTGGTCCGTGCGCAGGTCCGCGACCGGCCGCAGCTTCGCGATCGCCGTCCGGAGCAGGATCACCGCGCCGCCGATCCCGACGACGCTCGGCAGCGCCCACAGCGCCGTCGCGTCCGGGCGGAGCACGGCGACCATCGCCCCGACGACGCCGACCGCCCCGATCAGCAGGGCGCCCACCGGCGGACGGCGCAGCTCCAGCCAGCCCGCGAGCGCCGCGCCCAGGGCCAGCACCACGCCCATCGACCCGAGCAGGACCGCCTTGTCGTTGGTGCCGAACCACTGCACGGCGAAGTCCTTGAGCCACCCCGGCACGGCGTCGACGACGGCGGCGCCGCCCGCGAACAGGGTGCTCGCGGCGGGCGCGACGAGAGCGGCGACGAGCTCGGCGACGGCCAGCCCTGCGGCGCCTGCGACGACGCCGGCCAGGGCGGCCCACCCGGCGTCGTGCGGGGAGCGGTCGGCCCGCGGGTCCGCGGGGCTCTCGGTTGCCTGGGTCATGAGCCAAGCCTGGCACGCGGATCGGGCCCCGCCGAGCGACAGCGGCGAACCGTCATGACTCCGTAAGGCGCCGGCACGTCCGGATCAGGTCAGGGCGCTCCGTCGCCCGCCTGCTCCATGAGCCTGGCCGCGAGGTCGTCAGCCCAGGCGCTAGCCCAGGACCGATGTGCCTCGAGCTGCGAGCTGCGGAAACGCGTCCTCCCACACGCTCCGGACGGTCCGTCCGACGAGAGTGCGGAGGACTGGCCAGAGCTGAAGAAGCACGTCTCGATTGAGATAGGCCGGCAGATCGTCGCGCAGACCCTCGTGCAGGACGATCCGGTACAGACTCATGCGCTGACGCGGCTTGCCGAGGTCATAGGAAGCCATCCCTGACCAGGCGACATGCTGTGGGAGGTCCACGATCCCCTCGGACGGACCCTGGAGGAGGTCCAGCGAGTCGGGCAGCCGTTGCTCGTACCTTGCGCGATACTGCGCGAGATCCTCGACGTCCACGTCCGAGCTCGACGAGGATCGGGCATGCGGGATCGAAGGGCTGGCGTCCATGCCTTCATTGTGTTCGAGCATCGTGTCCAAGTTTCGTCACTGTGTCCCGCCTCACACCCCGGTACCGCGGACGATCTTCGAGTTGTGGGCCTGGGCGCGCGGACGGATCGTCACCAGGTCGATGTTGACGTGGTCCGGGCGGGACAGGGTCCAGGCGATGGTGTCGGCGATGTCGGCGGCGACCAGGGGCGTGTAGCCCTCGTAGACCGCGGCGGCCTTCTCGGCGTCGCCGTCGAACCGGACGAGCGAGAACTCTTCGGTCGCGACGGCGCCCGGGGCCACCTCGATGACGCGGACGGGCTCGCCAGCGATCTCCCAGCGCAGCGTCTGGGACAGCATGTGCTGAGCGTGCTTGGCGCCCGTGTAGCCGGCGCCGCCCTCGTAGGCGCCCTGGGCAGCGGTCGAGGTCAGGTTCACGACGTCGGCCACGCCCTTGGCGGCGCCCGCCTCGCGCAGCAGGGGCAGCACGGCCTTGGTGACGCGCAGCGTGCCGAGCACGTTGATCTCGTACATGCGGCGCCAGTCGTCGATGTCGGCGTCCTCCACGCGGTCGAGGCCGAACGCGCCGCCCGCGTTGTTCACCACGGCGTCGAGCCCGCCGGTGGCGGCAAGGTAGGACGCGAGGGCGGCCACGGCGTCGTCGTCGGTCAGGTCGACCGCGTAGACCTCGCAGCCGGTCTCGGCGGCGAGCGCCTCCAGGCGGTCGGCGCGGCGGGCGGCGGCCACGACGTCCCAGCCGTCGGCGCGCAGCCGGCGCACGGTCGCGGCACCGATGCCCGACGACGCCCCGGTCACCAGGGCGCGGCGGTTCGGCGTGGTCTCGGATCCGCTCGAGGTGGCTGTATCGGTGGAGGTGCTGTCACTCATGGCCGCACTGTAATGCCTCGGCCGGTGCCCGCCGCGGCTCGATCCGGAGCGGCTGAGGGCGAGCCGGAAGGTCCGCTTCGATCACACGATCTGGCGTGAGTCAGGCGCCGAACCCATGCCAGATCGTGTGATCGCTG
>NZ_JBHUUX010000113.1:0-9368 GCF_042670845.1 Promicromonospora sp. NPDC057138
GGTCACTCGGGTGACCTGCGCGTCTGACACGTCGCTCGGGCCTATCGCCGTGCCGCGCTGACCAGGCTCGTCACGGCCGCGGCGACGTCGCGCAGGCGGGGTGCGGTGCGGGCGATGAGGTCGTCCAGCTCGACCGGGCCGGGCGCTATCGAGAATGCGGCGGCGATGCCGGCGGCCCGCGCCTGCGCCTCCGGCAGCAGCACCTGACCGGCCACGACGACGACGGGCGGCTGGGCGGGCGACGCCGCGGCGAGCCGCGCGACGCCGTCGGCCACCTTGCCGCGCACCGACTGGGAGTCGAAGGACCCCTCCCCCGTGATCACCAGGTCCGCGTCCGCGAGCGCGGCGGGCAGCCCGATGGCCTCGGCGACGAGCACGGCGCCCGGGGTGGTCTCGGCGCCGAGCACGGCGATCAGGCCTGCCGGGACGCCACCGGCGGCGCCGGCTCCGGGGATCTCGGCGACGGCGGCACCGGTCTCCCGCTCCAGCACGTCGGCCCAGTGCCGCAGCGCGCCGTCGAGGAACTCGGCCTCGCCGTCGCGCGCGCCCTTCTGCGGCCCGAACACGTGCGCCGCGCCGTGCTCGCCCACCAGCGGGTTGGTGACGTCGACGGCGAGCCGCCAGCGCACCTCGCCCGCCCGCGGGTGCAGCCCGGACAGGTCGAGGGAGGCGACCGAGGCCAGCCCTTCCCCGCCGTCGGGCACCTGGCGGCCGGCCGCGTCGAGGAGGCGCGCGCCCAGGCCGGTCAGGATGCCGGAACCGCCGTCCGTGGAGGCGGAGCCGCCCAGGCAGACGAGGATCTCGGCGACGCCGGCGTCGAGCGCCGCGCGTGCGACGGAGCCCGTGCCGCGCGTGCTCGCGTGCAGCGGCTGCAGCGGGGCGTCGGAGACGCCGGGCAGGCCGCTGGCCTCGGCGAGCTCGACGACGGCGGTGCGCCCGTCGGGCGACACGGCCCAGCGGGCGGACGCCGGCCGCCCGATCGCGTCCACCGTCGCGACGGTCAGCGGGTCGCCGCCCCAGACGGCGAGCAGCGCGTCGAGGGTGCCCTCCCCGCCGTCGGCCATCGGCAGGCGCGTGACGACGGCGTCCGGCGCGGCGTCCAGCACCCCGTCGGCGACGGCGGACGCGACCTCGGACGCGGACAGGCTGCCCTTGAACGAGTCGGGGCAGACGACGACGCGCAGCGGATCCACGCGCCGATCGTAGGCGGTGCGGGCGGTCAGCCCGCGAGTATTTCGGCCACCGGGACCGCCTCGGCGCCGAACGCCTCGGCGACGCTCCGGTTGGTGATCCGGCCCGCGTGGGTGTTCAGGCCCCTGGCCAGGGCCGCGTCGGCGCGCAGCGCGTCCCGCCAGCCCTTGTCCGCGAGCGCGGCGACGTACGGCAGCGTCGCGTTGGTCAGTGCCCGGGTCGAGGTCACGGGCACCGCCCCGGGCATGTTCGCCACGCAGTAGTAGAGCGTGTCGTGCACGACGAAGGTCGGGGCGTCGTGCGTGGTGGGGTGCGAGTGCTCGAAGCAGCCGCCCTGGTCGATGGCGATGTCGACGAGCACGGCGCCGGGCTTCATGGCCTTGACCATGGCGTCGGTGACGAGCTTGGGCGCGGCGGCGCCGGGGACCAGGACCGACCCGATGACCAGGTCGGCGGTCTCGACCTGCTCGGCCACCTCGTACGTCGTCGACGCGCGGGTGTCGACGGCGCCGCCGAACCGCACCTCGAGCTGGCGCAGGCGCGCGATGGAGACGTCGAGGATGGTGACGTCGGCGCCCATGCCGAGCGCGTTCGCGGCCGCGTGCTCGCCGGCCACCCCGCCGCCGATGACGAGGACCTTGGCCTTCGGCGTCCCGGGCACGCCACCCATCAGCACGCCGGTGCCGCCCTGGGGCCGCATGAGGTGGTAGGCCCCGACCTGGGCGGACAGCCGGCCGGCGACCTCGCTCATGGGGCTCAGCAGCGGGAGCGTGCGGTCGTCGAGCTGGACGGTCTCGTACGCGATGGCGGTGGTCCCGGCCGCGAGCAGCGCGTCGGTGCACGGCGCGGACGCCGCGAGGTGCAGGTAGGTGAAGAGGGTCTGGTCCGGCCGCATGAGCGCGTACTCGGGCTCGATCGGTTCCTTGACCTTGACCAGCAGGTCGGCCGAGCCCCAGACCTCCTCGGCCGTGTCGGCGATGCGCGCGCCGGCGAGCCGGTACGCGTCGTCGTCGAAGCCGGAGCCCCGCCCGGCGCCGGCCTGCACCAGCACGTGGTGGCCGCGGCGGGCCAGCTCGTGGGCGCCTGCGGGCGTGAGCGCGACCCGGCTCTCGTTGTTCTTGATCTCCGTGGGGACTCCGACGTTCATAAGGTGACGGTAATCACCTCGCGGTGTGCGGGTCCAGGACACGTTCCCGAATAGAACGTTCGGCGTTTCTGAACAAAGATGGGCGCATGCTCAACCCCTGGCGACTACGCCTCCTGCACCAGCTCCACCTGCTCGGCACGGTGCGCGCCGTCGCCGAGGCGGCCCACATGAGCCCGTCGAGCGTGTCCCAGCAGCTCGCCACGCTGGAGACCGAGGCGAAGGCCCAGCTCTTCGAACGTGTAGGACGGCGCATCCGGCTGACGCCCGCCGGCGTCACGCTCTCGGGCCACGCCTCCGACATCCTCGACCGGATCGCCGCCGCCGAGGCCGACATCGCGGGCCTGCACTCGGAGGCCACCGGCGTCGTGCGGCTGGCCGCGTTCACCAGCGCGTTCCACGGCATAGTGGTGCCGGCGGTCGCGGCCCTCGCCGAGGAGCACCCCCGCATCTCGGTGCAGCTCACCGAGGCGGAACCCCTGGTCAGCCGCCCGGCGGTGCAGCGCGGCGAGGTGGACGTCGCGGTCTGCGCCGACTTCCCGGACGCCCCCGTCCCACCCGACGCCGACCTCGCGCGCATGCCTCTGACGGGCGACCGCGTGGTCCTCGTGACGGCGCGCGACACGGCCACGGGCGAGCGGTCGGGCCGCGTCGACCTGGCCACCCTGGCGGACGAGCCGTGGGCGTTCGAGCATCCCGGCGCCCACCTCGCCGACCTGGCGGAACGGCTCTGCCGGCGGGCCGGCTTCACACCGACGACCGTGGGCCGGTTCGAGAGCCACGGCACCCTGCTGAGCCACGTCGAGGCGGGGCTGTCGGTCACTCTGCTGCCACTGCTCGCCGTCCACGACCGCTACGCCGTCCGCACGCTCGACCTCATCGACCCGCCCCGCCGCGACATCCACCTGATCGCCCGGCGCACCACGATGGACCGGGCGGCCGTGCGCGTCGTCGTGGAGGCGCTCCAGCACCAGGCGCGATCTGCCTGAGCGGCGGGCCGGTCAGGATCAGAAGTCGTCGATGTCCGACTGGGCGGCCCGCAGCGCCTCCGACAGCTCGCGCAGCCGCGTCAGGTCGTCCGCGTCCAGCGCCGGGGACACGTAGTGCGCGATGGACCGCACGTGCCGGCGTCCGAGCTCCTTCTGGGTGGCCGAGCCCTCCTCGGTGAGGCTCACCAGGACGCCCCGGCCGTCCTCGGGTGAGGGGTGCCGGTGCACCAGGCCGCGCTTCTCGAGCCGCTCCACCATGCGCGAGAGCGAGGACTGCGCCATGAGGATGTTCTCGTTGAGCTCGCGCAGCCGGAGCGTCTCACCCGGGGCGAGGGCGAGCGTGAACAGCACGTCGTACTCCCGCATGCTCAGATCGCCCCAGATGTCGTCCGCCAGGAGCCGGCGCATCACCGTCACCTGCGCACGGAACAGCGACTCCCACGCCTCGGCTGCCTCCCGCGCCGACGGCTCACGTCGCTCGGTCATCAGCGCGCCCTCCGTCTCATCCACGGTCATCCACGGCACGCTACCTGACTGAACTTTCAGTGACCTACTCAGGTCAGTGGTGGCGAATTTCGCCATGAGAAGAACCGTGATAGAGGGCTCGTGGGGCCTGTCCTCAGCGACCGAGACGGCGCTCCCGCAGCGAGAAGTCGCGCAGCGCACGCAGGAAGTCCACCCGCCGGAACGCGGGCCAGTAGGCCTCGCAGAAATAGAACTCGCTGTGCTGGCTCTGCCACATGAGGAACCCGCCGATGCGCTGCTCCCCCGAGGTCCGGATGACCAGCTCCGGGTCCGGCTGCCCCTTGGTGTACAGGTGCTCCGCGATGTGCTCGACGTCGATCGACTCGGCCAGGTCCGCGAGCGTCGCCCCGTCCTTCGCGCGCTCCGTGAGGTACGAGCGGACGGCGTCGGCGATCTCGGTCCGGCCGCCGTACCCGATGGCCACGTTGACCTGGAGGCCCTTCACGCCCGCGGTCCGGTCGGCGGCCGAGCGCAGCGCGGCGGCGAGACGCGCGGGGAGCAGGTCGAGCCGCCCGATGACGCGCAGGCGCCAGCGACCCGACTCCGCGAGGTCGGAGACTGCGTCCTCGATGATGTCGAGCAGGTTGCTCAGCTCACCGGCCGACCGGCTCAGGTTGTCCGTGGACAGCATCCACAGCGTGACGACCTCGATGCCCAGCGACTCGGCCCAGCCGAGGAACTCCGTGATCTTGTCGGCGCCGCGGCGGTGTCCCGTCGCCGCCGTCTCGCCGAACGAGCGCGCCCAGCGGCGGTTCCCGTCGAGCATGACGCCGATGTGCCGGGGCAGTGTCGCGCCGTGCAGGGCAGACGCCAGACGTCGCTCGTAGAGGCGGTACAGCGGGCTGGGCAGGCGCACGGATACCTCAGTGGGTCGGGCCGCGCCCGCCGCGAGAAGCGGTCCGCACGGCAGCTCTAGCGCCGGGCGGATCACCCGGCGGGACGGGGACAAAGGTACCCCTCGAACGCATGCGTTCCCGCTCGGCGCAGACCTTCCAAGGGCTGGACGGGCGACTCCCGCCAACCCGGCGCAGGATCTTCACAAGGCCCTTGTCCAGCCGATGGCCGGCTAACCTACGCTAGAGTAAGTTACGCAACCGTAGGTAGCGCCCGGCACCAGCAGGGGCGCCGGTTGCCGAACGTAGAGGAGAGCAAGCGTGCGAGGTCCCACGGACGAGCCCGGCGTCGGACAGGTCATCTCCACCGCGGTCTCCAGCACAGTCGAGAACGTCGAGAAGAAGATCAAGCCCCGGCTGCGCGGCTGGATCCACGCGGGTACGTTCCCGTTCGCCCTGGCGGCCGGCATCGTGCTTATCGCGCTCGCCCCGACCGTGCCCGGGAAGATCTCCGCTTCCGTGTTCGGCCTGAGTGCCTGCCTGCTGTTCGGCGTCTCCGCCGTGTACCACCGCGGGAACTGGTCGCCCCGGACCGACGCCGTGCTCCGGCGGCTCGACCACACCAACATCTTCCTGATCATCGCGGGCACCTACACGCCGCTCGCCGTGCTGCTCCTGCCCAGGAGCCAGGGGACGGTGCTGCTCACGCTCGTGTGGAGCGGCGCCCTGCTCGGCCTGCTGGCCCGGGTCTTCTGGCTGAACGCACCGCGCTGGGTCTACGTACCGGTCTACCTCGCCCTCGGCTGGGTGGCCGTCGCGTACATGGGCCAGTTCTGGGCCATCGGCGGCCCGGCCGTGGTGTGGCTCATCCTGGCCGGCGGCCTGGCCTACACGGTCGGCGCGATCGTCTACGGCACCAAGAAGCCCGACCCCAGCCCCGCCTGGTTCGGCTTCCACGAGATCTTCCACGTGTTCACCGTGGTCGGCTTCACGTGCCATCTGGTCGCGATCTACCTGGCCAACCTCGCTATCTGACGGCGGACGCCGTGCTCACGACGGGCACGGGCCCGAAACTGCTCAGGCGCCGGTAGGCACCACCCTGTAGCGGCGGTTGGCCAGGGACGGGTTGGTCTCGCGGACTGCCGCGAGCGGGGCCGGGTCCAGGTCGACGGTGCGGTACGCCTCTTCCTCCCCCATCTCCAGCCCGACGACGCCGTCCGGCCCCGCCAGCAACGTGCAGCCGATGACGCTCTTGCCGGTCATGCCGACGCCGATCACCACCGCGGTGTTCTCGATTGCCCGCGCCCTCAGGAGCGTGCGCCAGTGATCCGCCTTGAGCGGGCCGGCAACCCAGGCGGCCGGGTACACCAGGACGTCTGCCCCGGCGTCGACCAGCCGGCGAGCAGACTCGGGAAACCGCAGGTCGTAGCAGGTCAGCACGCCGAACGTGAGCCCGCCCAGGCGCAGGGTGACCGGGTCGGCGTCGGCGGGGCCGGGCTCGAGCGATTCGGACTCCTGGTACCCGAACGCGTCGTACAGGTGGACCTTGCGGTAGACGCCGGCGAGCTCGCCCGAGCCGTCGACGACGACCAGCGCGTTCGCCGCGCGGACACCGTCGGAGCCCGGGAGCGTGACGCCGGCGATCACGGCGATCCCGTGCTTGCGCGCCCTGGCCCGCAGCAGCGTGACGAACGGCCCGTCGAGCGGCTCCGCATGCTCGGGCCCGACTCCGCGCGGGTCATAGGCCGACGCGTACTCGGGCAGGACGAGAAGGTTCGACCCGACCTGGTCCGCCACCTTGAACGCGTCGAGCACGGTCTGGCGGTTGGCGCCGTGGTCGTCCGACACGGCCACCTGGGCGACCGTCACCCGCACCACGCCGGCGGCCGCGCGGATCTCGGCGGGCGCACCCTGCGCGGCGGTGGCCGGCCCGGCCTCGTCAGCCACCCGTGCCGCCGCTGTCGCCGCCGGACGAGCCGCCACCGGACGGTGAGTCGCTGGAGGGAGAGCTCCCGACGTCGGAGGTACCGGCCGAGTCGGGCGTGTCCGCGGCGTCGGTGCCCTCAGCGCCGTCGGCCGCGGAGGTGTCACCCTCGCGGGTGTCACCTTCCGACCGGCGGAAGCCGATGCCCTCCTGGGTGGCGACCGGCAGACCCTGCTGGCGGGCGTTGTGCCCGGCCCGGCGCAGGTGCTTGCTCATGTTCAGGAACAGCAGCACGCACGCGAGCGCGAGCGCGAAGGTCACGACGAAGCCGATCAGCCCCGGCGAGACCTGCCACGACTCCAGGCCCGGGCGGAGCTGGCCCTCGGTGGGGTTCGGCGTGGGCTCGGCCGCGCGTGCGAGCGCGCCGGCAACCAGCGGGCTCATGCCGGGACCTCCGACCGGATGCCCTCGAACAGGTCCCGCTCGTACTCGCCCGGGGCACGCTCGGGGAGCGGCACGCGGGACTCCGCGAGCTCGTACTCGTCCCACGGCCACACGTCGACCTCGATGTCCCGCGGCACGGCGAAGAAGAACCCCTTGGGGTCGATCTGCGACGCGTGCGCCGTCAGCGCGGCGTCCCGGTTCGGGAAGTAGTCCGCCACCGGGACCAGGGTGGTCACCTGGCGCTCCGGGATCTCGCGCGCGTCGCGCGACTCGACCCAATCACCGAAGGGCGACTCCAGCCCGGCGCTCTCTATCGCCTCGTGCACCGCGCGGACGCGCTCCATCGAGAAGCCGTGGTTGTAGTAGAGCTTGAGCGGCTGCCACGGCTCGCCCGTGCCCGGGTAGCGGTCCGGGTCGCCCGCTGCGGCGAACGCCTCGAACGACACGTCGTGGCACTTGATGTGGTCGGGGTGCGGGTACCCGCCCGACGGGTCGTACGTCGTGATGACGTGCGGCCGGAACTCGCGTACCGCCTGGACCAGCGGCGCGGCCGCCTCCTCCAGCGGGACCAGCGCGAAGCACCCCTCGGGCAGCGGGGGCAGCGGGTCGCCCTCCGGCAGGCCCGAGTCCACGAAGCCCAGCCACTGCTGGCGGACGCCGAGCGCCTCCGCGGCCCGGGCCATCTCCAGGCGGCGCACGGCGCGGCGCCCCTCGATCGACTCGAACTCGTGGCCCTCGGGCACCTCGAACGACTCGTTCAGGATGTCGCCCCGTTCGCCCCCGGTGCACGTCACGACGAGGACCTCCACCCCCTCTGCGGCGTAGCGGGCGGTCGCGGCGGCCCCCTTGCTCGACTCGTCGTCCGGGTGCGCGTGCACCGCCATCAGACGGAGCGGCTCGCGCTCGGGTACGGACACTGGGTCCTCCTGTGTGGGATGCGTACTGGGACAATCATTCGTATGGACCATGATGGTCCACGGACAATCTTGCTACGAACCACCGACACCTCGATCCAAGCGAGCCGTGATGACCGACCCAGACCCCGTCGTCCCTTCCGGAACTGCGCACCCTCAGGCGCCGGCGCAGGCCCCGAGCCTCGCCGAGCGCTACGGCCGCGCCAGGCCCGGATCGCGGCACGCAGCGGCGCTGCCCGGCGGTTCGGGCCGTGGAGACGACCCGTGGGACGAGACCGACGGCGTGCGGCCCCGGCCCAAGCTCTCGGTAGGCGCCCGGATCGCGGTGGCCGTCGCCCTCGCGGCCGGAGTCGCGATCGCCGCGTGGTTCACGATCGTCGACACCCAGCGCGAGCCCGTGACTTTCACGAATGTCGGGTTCTCTGTGGTGAGCGCCGAGCAGGTGGACGTGACGTTCGACGTCAGCATGCCGCCGGGGACCGAGACCGTGTGCACGGTGACCGCGCTGAGCAAGAACTTCGCGGAGGTCGGCGCGGTCGACGTCGAGGTCGCCGCGGACGCCGCTCGCACGACGCGACACACGGTGACCATCGCCACGACGGAGCTCGCGACCACGGGCGTCGTCGACCACTGTGACCAGGGCTGAGACCGAAAGCTCGGAGCGAATACCACGTCCGCCCAGAGCGGAAACGGGGAATGTCTTGGCAGGCCTTTCCCCGCAATTGGTATTCTTGTCGTTTCACACGCTGAGTTCTCCGGCTGACGCGTGCCCGATCGGCTCCGTCGGCGGGGACTCGCGCGCTGCCGGAATGTGGCTCGATCGAGCAACGACGAAAGGAGAGCCCCCGTGGCCGACACTTCTGTCACCTGGCTCACCCAGGAGGCGCACGACAAGCTCAAGGCTGAGCTGGAGCATCTCTCCGGCCCCTACCGGGCGGAGATCACCGAGCGTATCGCCGCTGCCCGCGACGAGGGCGACCTCAAGGAGAACGGCGGGTATCACGCCGCGCGCGAGGAGCAGGCGAAGAACGAGGCGCGCATTCTCGAGCTCACCGAGAAGCTCCGGCACGTCGAGGTCGGCAGGCCGCAGGACACCGGAAAGGTGGAGCCGGGCATGGTCGTGACCGCCGTGGTCGCCGGGGACGAGATGAGCTTCCTGTTCGGCTCGCGCGAGATGGCCGGGTCCACCGACCTCGACGTCTACTCGCCGACGTCGCCACTGGGTGCTGCGATCGATGGCAAGCCGATCGGCGCGAAGACGAGCTACCACGCGCCGAACGGGCGCGACATCCCCGTGGAGATCACGGGCGCGAAGCCCTTCCAGGGCTGACCAGGTACCGCGAGACAGAGCGCCTGGCCCCTCATCGTTGGTCGAGCTTGTCGAGACCCGGGTCTCGACAAGCT